>NZ_DASURI010000742.1:0-6845 GCF_036280135.1 Longimicrobium sp. | reverse complement strand
CGCGAGCGGGCGCCCAGGTAGCCCAGCACGGTGAGCGCCACGGCCCCCGCGCCCATGGTCATGGGGTGGGCCGCGCCGTCCAGCACGCCCAGCAGAAAGCCCAGCCCCGCCGCCCACCCGGCGCGCATCCGTCGCGCGCCCAGCAGCAGCGCCACCACCAGCAGGTCCGGCGCCAGCACCCCCAGCCCCAGGCCCACCCGGAGCAAGAAGTACAGGACCACCAGGACTGCGATGAACCCCACGAACTGCCAGCGCGTCCCCTCCGTCATCCGCTCCTCACGCCCCGCGGCTGGTGTCCCGGGCGGCCCCCTGGCCTCCCGGGTTGCTGGGTGCCGGCAATCCTTCCGGCACCCGCGGCTGCCCCGGGAACACCGGGCGACCCGGCAGCTCGGGGGTGGGGTCCACCGGGCGCGGCCTGCGCGGCGCGGGCCGGGTGGTGGTCGTCGTAGTCCGGGGCGCCGTGCGCGGCGCCGCCGGAGTGGCCGCGTCGGGCGACAGGGCCGGCGCCGCCGAGTCCGCCCGCGCGGGCGCCGTCAGCCGCACGCCCCACGCCGACGCCAGGTCCTGATCGCTGGGCGCCCGCACGGGCGGCCCCAGCACCAGCACGTGCCCCAGCTGGGCCGGCGACACCAGGGGGCGCACGTAGTAGATGCGCTGCCACCCCCGCGGGTCCTTTCCGCTCGCCGCCACCCGCCCCACGGGGATTCCCCGCGGGTACACCCCGCCGTCTCCCGACGTCACGATCAGCGTTCCCGTATCCGGCGCCGTGTGGAACGCCACGGGGCTGAAGCCCAGCATGGTCTCGCCCCCGCTGGGCGACTGCAGCGGCTCGGCCACCCCGTACGTCTCCCCGTCCACCGTCATCACCGACACGGCAAAGTCGGGGTGGGTCCACGCCAGCATGGTGCTGGACTCGTTCCCCAGCTGCCCCACCTGCCCCGCCAGCCCCTCGGCCGTGATGACGGGCGCGCCGTCCTGCACCCCGTCGCCGCGGCCCACCGACAGCCGGTACGTCCCCGCCGAGCCCGGCCCCGCCGTGGGCGTGGTCTCGGCCGCCACGTACGAGTACGTGAGCCGCTCCCGGAATCCCAGCAGCTGCCGCAGCTGGCGGTTCTCGGCCGCCAGGGTGGCCTGGCCCACCAGGAAGCTGGCGAGCGAGTCGCGCTCGGCCCGCAGGGCGGCCGCGTCGGCGTAGCGCCCGGCGCGGTCCGCCGCGCCGCGCTGCACCGCCGTGAAGGGGCGCAGCACCGTGGCACGCAGGGCGTGCCCCAGGCCGTCCTTGTACACCTCGGGCATGAGCAGCACGAGGAGGCTCAGGGCCGCGAACAGCCCCGCGATGGCCAGGTCCCGCTTGCGGCCGCGTTCACCCGCGCCGCGCAGGTACGGTCTGAAGGTGCTCAGTTGGTCAACACTCCTCGGTACTTGACCACGTCGTCCAGGATGCGCCCGGCGCCGCGCACTACGCAGGTCAGCGGGTCTTCGTCCACGTGGATGGGCAGGTTGGTCTCGCGCGCGATCAGCGTGTCCAGCCCGCGGATGAGCGCGCCCCCTCCCGTCATCACGATCCCCCGGTCCACGATGTCGCTCGCCAGCTCCGGCGGGGTGATCTCCAGCGCCCTGCGCACCGCCTCGACGATGGCCTGGATGGGCTCCTGGATGCACTCGCGGATCTCCTGGGAGTGCACCCGCACCGTCTTGGGGATGCCGCTCACGAGGTCCCGGCCCTTGACGTCCATCTCGCGCTCTTCGCCCGTGCTGTAGGCGCTGCCGATCTGGATCTTTACCGCCTCGGCCGTGGCCTCGCCGATCATCAGGTTGTAGTTCTTGCGCATGAAGGTGACGATGGCGTTGTCGATCTCGTCGCCCCCCACGCGGATGCTCGTGTCACAAACGATGCCGGACAGCGCGATGACCGCGATCTCGGTGGTCCCGCCGCCGATGTCGATGACCATGTTGCCCGTGGGCGTCTCCACCGGCAGCCCCACGCCGATGGCGGCCGCCATGGGCTCGGCCACCATGTACACCTCCTTGGCCCCCGCCGCCGCGGCGCTCTGCCGCACGGCCCGCCGCTCCAGCTCCGTGATGCCGCTGGGCACGCCCACGACGACCGTGGGCTTGAGCTTGAGGAACCGCTTGCTCGTCACCGTCTGCAGGAAGTACCGCAGCATGATCTCGGTGACGTCCACGTCCGCGATGACGCCGTCCTTGAGGGGGCGCACGGCCGTGATCCCCTCGGGGGTGCGGCCCAGCATGCGCTTGGCCTCCAGGCCGATCCCCTTGATCTTGTTGGTGGCCTTTTCCATGGCCACCACCGACGGCTCGTTCAGGACGATGCCCTCGCCCTTCACGTATACGAGCGTGTTCGCGGTTCCCAGGTCTACGGCGATGTCGTTGACCGGGATAAAGCTCCCGGAGCTGAACCAGCGAAAGGCCATGTCGTCTTCTTTAGCTTTCTCGCCGGGGCGTTGGAACCGGCCTCCGGGCGCCTGGGGCGGGGCTTCCGCCCTGCGTTCTGCGTGGTGCGTTGGACGGCGGCAAAGCTAGGCCGCCCCACGCACATACGCAACCCGAAGCCCCGGCCGCCCAACCCGGAGCCGCGGCGCGCAGATGCACGGCGCATGCCTGTCCGTCGGCGAGCACGGCGAGAGGGTGGATGGTGGTGTTGAACCGGGGGTGAATCTGCTACGGGGGCAGAATTGCGCAAGGCCCGTAACTGCAGGGAATAGGGAACAGGGAATAGGGAATAGCTTGCCACGGCGGGGCTCGGAACCCCGGCTTTTCTTCTCGATTCTCGCATCAGAAGAAGCTTGCCATTCACTTCACGCCTGAATTACAATGCGAGCGCAAACCGTCGTCGCATTCGGCGACGGCGGCGCCCGTCACCGTGATCCAGGAGAACGCCATGAACAAGCTGCGGCTCAGCCTCGACGACCTCGCCGTCGACACGTTCCAGACGGGCGAGGACCACCAGCTCCAGCGCGGAACGGTGGACGCCCACGTGGCCACCAAGCCCCTGTGCAACGTCGCATCGCTCAAGACGGACCTGACCTGCTGCCCCTGCACCCCCATGCTCTGAGCCACATCCACTGAAGGATGTGCTTCGGCGAACGACGCGGGCCCGGCGGATGACCATCCGCCGGGCCCGCTCGTCGTTCTCATCCGTCCCTACCGCCCCGTCGAGCCGAAGCCGCCCTCGCCGCGGCCGCTCTCGGACAGCTCTTCCACCTCCACCACCTCCGGCGCGACGAACCGCGCGAACACCAACTGCGCGATGCGCGTCCCCCGGGGGATGGGAACGGGATCGGTGCCGGCGTTCCACACGATGACCTTGAGCTCGCCGCGGTAGTCGGGGTCGATGGTCGCGGGCGCGTTAGGGAGAGTGATGCCGTGCCGAAGCGCCAGGCCGGAGCGGGGGCGCACCTGGCACTCCACGTCGTCCGGCAGCTCGATGGCGAGCCCCGTGGCCACGAGGCGCCGCTCGCCCGGGTGCAGCACGAAGTCCGGCTCCGCGCTGGCGACGTCGTACCCGGCGGAGCCGGGCGTCTGCCGGGCGGGAAGCGGCAGGTCGGGGTTGCTCGCCAGGCGGCGGAATCGGACCATCATCGTCGGTGAAATGGATCGGGGAGAAGCGAATCGCCATCGCGCCGCAGTAGAACCCTCCGCCCGCCCAAATGCAAGCGGCCCCGCCGAACGCTCGGCGGGGCCACGATGCAGTTGCAGGCTGTCCCTGGGCCCTGCGGTTCAGGAAGTCAGTTGCAGGCTATTCCCTATTCCCTATTCCCTGTTCCCTATTCCCTATTCCCTGCAGTCCAGAGCCGTTCAGCCCAGCACCGACGACACCGGCGTGTACTCCAGGTCGAACGCCTCGGCCACGCCCGGATACGTCACCTTGCCGTTCACCACGTTCAGGCCCAGGGCCAGCGCGTTGTCCTGGCGGCAGGCTTCCTTCCAGCCCAGGCGGGCCAGGCGCTGCGCGTAGGGGAACGTCGCGTTGGTCAGCGCCAGCGTGGACGTGCGCGGCACGCCGCCCGGCATGTTGGCCACGCCGTAGTGGATCACGCCGTCGATCTCGTAGATGGGATCCTCGTGCGTCGTGGGACGGATGGTCTCCACGCAGCCGCCCTGGTCCACCGCCACGTCCACGATCACGGCGCCCTGCTTCATCCGCTTGAGGTCCTCGCGCTTGATGAGCTTGGGGGCCTTGGCACCCGGCAGCAGCACGGCGCCCACGACGAGGTCCGCCTGCTCCACCCGCTCCAGGATGTTGTGGCGGTTGCTGTAGATGAGCTCCACGTTGGCCGGCATCACGTCCGACAGGTAGCGCAGGCGCTCCAGCGACAGGTCCAGGATGGTCACGCGGGCGCCCAGGCCGGCGGCCATCTTGGCCGCGTGCGTGCCCACCACGCCGCCGCCGATGATCACCACGTTGGCCGGCGTCACGCCGGGCACGCCGCCCAGCAGCATGCCGCGGCCGCCGTAGAACTTCTCCAGGTACTTGGCGCCGGCCTGGATGCTCATCCGGCCCGCCACCTCGGACATGGGCGTGAGCAGGGGCAGCTCGCCGCTGGGCAGCTGCACCGTCTCGTACGCGATGTTCACGCTGCCGCTGTCCAGCATGGCGCGCGTGAGCTTCTCGTCCGCCGCGAAGTGGAAGTACGTGAACAGGAGCTGGTCGGGACGCGTGCGGGCGTACTCGACCTGGATGGGCTCCTTGACCTTCATGATCATCTCGGCGCGGGCCCACACCTCTTCCACGTCGTGGATGGTGGCGCCCACGGCCTCGTACTGCTCGTCCGTAAAGCCGCTGCCCAGGCCGCCGCCACGCTCCACCATCACCTGGTGGCCGGACTGCACCAGCGCCTCGGCGCCCGCGGGCACCAGGGCGATCCGGTTCTCGTTGGTCTTTATCTCCTTCGGGACGCCGATCAGCATCGTCTGCACTCGTTCCAGGGTCGGTCTTTACGGCTGAGGCCCGCTCAGTCTGTCGGGGGCGGCCCACAATATACACCCTCGCGGGCGTTTGGCGAGTGGCTGAACAAAAGTGCGTGAGTGCGGAAGTGCGTGAGTGCGGAAGTTGGCCCGTGCCGGCACGCAGTTCCGCGCGCGAAATCCCCGATTTCTCCCGGACGCGGAATCAGCCGATGATGCGGATCAGCCGATGATGCGGATCAGCCGATGGATGCGTATCAGCCGATGGATGCGGAGTGGCCGATGATGCGGAGTGGCCGATGATGCGGATCAGCCGACGATGCGGATCAGCCGATGACGGGTCAGTCGATGGGGCGGATGACGCGGCAGGGGTTGCCGGCGGCCAGCACGCCCTCGGGCACGTCCTTCGTCACCACGCTCCCGGCGCCGATCACGCTGCGCGCGCCGATGGTCACGCCCGGCAGCAGGATGGCGCCGCCGCCCACCCACACGTCCGAACCGATGGTGATGGGCTTCGCCGCCTCCAGGCCCGACCGGCGCTCCACGTGGTTCAGCGGGTGCGTGGCCGTGAGGATCTGCACCGCGGGGCCGAACATCACGTCGCTGCCGATGGTCACCTGCGCCACGTCCAGCACCACGCAGTTGAAGTTGAAGAACACGCGATCGCCCAGCCGGATGTTGCCGCCGTAGTCGCAAAAGAACGGCGGCTCGATCCACGCACCCTCGCCCACGGCGCCCATCAGCCGCCGGACGATGTCCATCCGCAGCTCCCGCTGCCCGTCGCGCGAGGCGTTGAGCGCGTACAGCAGGTCGCGGGCGCGGCGCCGCTCCGCCACCAGCTGCGGATCCGCGGCGTCGTACAGCTCGCCCGCCAGCATCTTTTCCTTCTCCGTCATCGCCATGGGTCATTCCCGGGATTCGCGTGCGGGCCGGTGAGCGAAATCGCCCCTGCCTGCCCATCCAACGTCAGCGGAAGTTCCGTCTCAACCCTCGTCCCGGAGAACCCGAATGCCCCGCCTTAGCCACGGATCCACCATCACCTCCGAGTCCCTGCTCACGGCCCGCGCCAAGCTTGCCGAGCTCGCGGCGGAGCTTCCGCTCGGCTTTGCCGTCGCCGCGCCGGCCGACCTGAAGGACTTTGACTTCATGTTCCCGGCGCTGCAGGACGACCCCGGCAACCTGCTCCCCGAGGACCGTGCCACGCGCGACGCGCTGGTGGAGCTGGGCATCGCGATGCTCGATCCGGCCAAGGGGCACTCCGACCCCGGTGGCGACTCGTCCATCCCGGCGGCGTACACCTATCTGGGCCAGTTCATCGACCACGACATTACCCTGGAAACCACGTCCGCCGGGCTCGACGAGCTGCTGGACCCGGAGCTCCGCCCGCTGCAGCCCGGAAACATCCGTGGCGTCCTCCGCAATGCCCGCACGGCATCGTTGGACCTGGACAGCGTCTACGGCGCTCCCGCCCCCATGGATGGCCATGAGATGCGCGTGGGCCGCGTGACGCCGCGGAACGGGACGTCCGAGCCGTTTCTCCGCCCCGCGGGAAAGGATGACTTCAACGACCTGCCCCGGGAGCCGCGCGCGCAGGTAATGTCGCGCGACCGGGCCGCGCTTACGGGCGACCCGCGGAACGACGAGAACACGATCATCAGCCAGCTTCACACCGCTTTCCTGCGTTCGCACAACGCGCTGGTGCGACAGGGACACGGATACGACGCCGCCCGACGCCTGCTGCGGCAGCATTACCAGTGGATCGTGCTGCACGACTTTCTGCCCCGCATCGCCGACCCCGAGGTCGTGCGCCGCGTGCTGGCGGACGGCAACCGCTTCTTCGTGCCGGACCAGGACGGCTTCTTCATGCCACTGGAGTTCACCGTGGCGGCCTACCGGTTCGGCCACAGCATGGTCCG
>NZ_DASURI010000741.1:0-9498 GCF_036280135.1 Longimicrobium sp. | reverse complement strand
GGAGCGGCGGCGGAACCATCGCGCTCGGCTCGGGCGGCACCATCTCCGGAAAGTCCGGCGACGGCGTGAACCTCAGCAGCACGGGCGCGGTGACCCTGCGCAACCTCGTTGTCTCGAGCGGTAGCGCGGACGGAATCGACGCGAGCAGCGTTGCGGGCCTGGTGCTGGACAACCTCCAGGTCACGGGGCACGCCAACAACCGCGGCGTGTTCGCGAGCGGTGTGAGCGGCCTGAAGGTGTTCCACTCGGAGGTCGGAAACAACGCCACCACAGCTTCGGCGGGATCCGGCAGCCTGTACAACCTGCAGCTGTCGGACGTGACGGGCACGGACTCGATCATGTCGAGCCACCTGCACACGGCCTACGGCTTCGTGATGCACGTGGCCAACAACAGCGGCACGCTCAACCTGCGGGTGGAGAACACGAACATCGTCGGCGCGACGAACGGCATCGCGGCCGGTGTCTACCCTGGCGGTACGTCGAACGTGACGACCAACTTCCAGGGCGACAGCATTGGCCACAGCTCGGCGCGCGGGCTGCAGAGCGGAACCACGACGGGCTCGTCGGCGACGTACAACCTGACGGTGAACGGCACGGCCTTCCGCAACAACTTCGTGGCGATCGACAACGCGCACGGATCGGGTGGCACCTACACGTTCAACATCACCAACAACAACCTGCAGACGAACGTCGCCTCGAGCGCGCAGGCCATCAACGTGAACCGCCTGGGCTCGCCCAGCTTCTCCGGCTTTGGCCTGTACTCGGGGACGATCTCGGGCAACACCATCGGGACGGCCGGAACGGCGAACTCGGGTTCGGACGTCGGCGACGGCATCAACGTGGAATCCAACGGCTCCGGCGGGATCACCCGTGTCGCGGTGCTGAACAACACCATCCGCGAAGTGGGCCAGCGCGGCATCTACGTGGCCGCCGTGGATACCGACATTGGCGGCGGGGCCGCGCCCACCCTGGAGGCCCGGGTCCAAGGCAACAACGTGACCAACATGGAAGGCACCGCCCTGCACGGGGTGCAGGCCCTGCTGGGTGCGCTGAGCACCGACAACCCGACCGTGTGCCTGAACATCAGCGGGAACACGGTGACGGCGCCGTTCAACGGCATCCGGGTGCGGACGAGTGGCCTGCCGTCGTCGACGCCCACGCTGCGGCTGCAGGGCTGGGACGGCGTGACGGCGCCGGCCACCTACTTCGCGAACCAGAACCCCGCGGCTACCGGCACGAACGGAAACGTGAGCTACTCGCTGGGTGGCGGCACGGTCAGCTCAGCTACCTGCACCACCCCCTGACGCCTCGCGCTCCCGTCTGTCTCACTTGAGGTCCCGCAGTGCTGCCGAAGGTGGTCTCCACCTTCGGCAGCACATGCGCCGCAGTTGCAGTTGCGGTACCCGCTCCCGCAGTGCCATCAGCCACCTGCCTCACGAGGAGACCGATGTCGGAACCATTCCTTTCGGAGATCAAGATCGTCTCGTTCAACTTCCCACCGAAGGGGTGGGCGTTGTGCAACGGTCAGTTCCTTCCGATCAACCAGAACCAGGCGCTCTTCGCGCTTCTGGGCACCACGTATGGCGGAAACGGGCAAACCACGTTCGCACTGCCCAACCTGCGCGGCCGCGCGCCGATCCACATGGGCAGCGGGCACACGCTCGGTGAAGCCGCAGGCAGCACCAGTGTGACGGTGAACATCCAGCAGCTGCCCACCCACACCCACGCGTTCATGGGGTCGGCCACTGCCGGCGATACCGCGTCTCCCGCCAACACGGTGCTGGCCTCCACGCCCGCGCTGATCTACCGGCAGCCGCCGGACAGCCTTACCACGCTCAACCCCGTCAACGTCACCAGCGTGGGCGGCAGCCAGCCGCACAACAACATGATGCCCTACCTGACGCTGAACTTCATCATCGCGCTGCAGGGCATCTTCCCCTCCCAGAACTGATCCGGAGACACACCCCATGGCACAACCCTACGTGGGCGAGATCCGGATGTTCGCCGGAAACTTCGCGCCCAACGGCTGGATGTTCTGTGAAGGGCAGACCCTGCCCATCTCGGAAAACGATGTCCTGTTCCAGCTCATCGGCACCACCTATGGCGGTGACGGCGAGGAGACGTTCAACCTGCCAAACCTCGCCAGCCGCATTCCCCTCCACATGGGAACCGGCCCCGACGGTACGACCTACCAGATCGGTGAGATGGCGGGTACGGAGCAGGAGACGCTGAGCACCCAGCAGATCCCCAACCACACCCATCCGCTGACGGCTTCCACGTCCGTGGGCAACGTGCAGCCGCCGACGAGCGGGGTGCTCGCCCAGTCGACGGTCGCGGACATGTACATCCAGGACTCGCCGGATTCGAACCTGGCGGCGAGTTCGGTTCAGCCGGCTGGTGGAAGCCAGCCGCATGAGAACACGCAGCCGTTCCTCGTAATCAATTTCATCATCTCCCTGTTCGGGATCTTCCCGAGCCAGACCTGAGGAGCGCCGACATGTCCGACCAGTTCCTTGCGGAGATCCGCATCTTCCCGTTCAACTTTGCTCCCACGGGATGGGCGTTCTGCGATGGGCAGCTCATGCCGATCTCGCAGAACACCGCGCTGTTCGCGCTGCTTGGCACGTACTATGGCGGCGACGGCAAGAGCACGTTTGCGCTGCCCGACATGCAGGGCAACGCGCCCATGCAGAGCGGGCAGGGGCAAGGCCTGAGCGAGCGCTTCCTGGGCGAGATGTCCGGCGTGGAGAGCATCACGCTTCTGCAATCGGAGATCCCGTTCCATACCCACACGGTTACCGCGATGGGTGGTGATCCGGGAACGCTCCAGGTTCCAGGGCCCGATCGCGTTCTCGCTCGCTCGGCCAACGCGACAGCGTACCAGACGAACACGAGCGCCAACCTGCAGATGATGGCGCCGCAGGCGCTGGCACTCGCGGGCGGCGGGCTGCCGCACAACAACATGCAGCCGTACCTCACCCTCAACTTCTGCATCGCGCTGCAGGGGATCTTCCCGCAGCGGCCCTGATCGCGGAACAAGAGCAGGAAAACGGAGCGGGGCGGCCCCAGGGCCGCCCCCTTCGCGCCTCGTTGAGAACACTTTGTCCGCAACCGTATCTTTGCCCAGCGGACCCGCCCGTTCCTCCCCGACCGACCTCCACCTCGCGATGACCGGCAGCATCACCCTGCGTCCCATCACGGACGCCGACATGGACTTTCTTCACCACCTGTACGCCACCACGCGCGAGGACGAGCTCCGACAGGTGGACTGGACGAACGAGCAGAAAGCGGCGTTCATCTCCCAGCAGTTCCACGCCCAGCACCAGTACTGGCGGGAGAACTACACGGACACGTCGTGGGACCTGGTCCTCCGGGACGGAGAGCCCATCGGGCGGCTGTACGTGGCGCGGTGGCGGGAGGACATCCGCATCGTCGACATCGCCCTCATGCCCGAGCACCGGGGCGGGGGCACGGGCACGCGCCTCATCCGCGCCCTCTTCGCCGAGGGCGACGCGTCCGGGCGCAAGGTCAGCATCCACGTGGAGATCTTCAACCCCGCGCGGCGGCTGTACGACCGGTTGGGCTTCGTCCAGGCCGGAGAGCGGGGCGTGTACCTGCTGATGGAGCGCCAGCCCGTGCCCGCCGCGATCAGCTGATCCGCGGGCCAGGGTAGCCGCCTCACCTGTCGAGGCGCGAAGACGCAGGGTCGCATGGCGGCCCTGCGTCTTTTTTCAGATGGGAACGGGGGCGTGTCCAACCACATTCCCGCCTTGTGTCGCGCCTTTGTTGCCGATCGATTGATCGTGCTGCGCATCCCTCTCCGGACGGAGGACAACCGCGGCACCAGCCCTGGGGACCAGGCGCAAGCTCCGGGACGCTGTACCTCGCGTGTCTCACTTGTGGCGGGATTGTCTCTGGATTACAAGGTTGGGCAAACATTGGATTCGTGGCTGGGGCCGGGCTTTCCCTGGACCGTTGGGGCGCAGTGCACGGGGGGCGGGGCGGGTCTGAATCCTGCCCCTTCGTGGCACCGCCGGGAACAGAAGCAGGCGTGCGCCTGAGTGCGCACGGCGGCTCCACCCTTCTCCCGGTTCTCTGCCCCGCATCGGAATCCGACAAAGTCTGTCGATCGCTCGTATCGCGCCAGCGACGGGACACATGCCGGAAGGTATTCGGGGCGTACGCCTGGCCTTACCCCCAGACCCTTCAGCTCGAGGATCCTCCATGTTCCGTTTGAAGTATGCCGCACGCGCGGCGCTGCTGCTGGCGGTCGCCGCCTGCACGAGCGACGTGACCGCGCCGGCCGCGCCCGGCGACGCCGGCCCGGCCCAGACCATCTCCGACGCGGCGCACAGCGGTGCCGTGCCGGGCTTCTACTTCCTTCCGCCCATGGTGTCCAGCCCCGCCTACAGCGGCACGTTCGACGC
Source organism: Longimicrobium sp. (assembly GCF_036280135.1). GTDB lineage: Bacteria > Gemmatimonadota > Gemmatimonadetes > Longimicrobiales > Longimicrobiaceae > Longimicrobium. Next base: position 5,071 of record NZ_DASURI010000741.1, on the reverse strand, counting down.
CGGGCTGCAGCCCCGCGTGGAGATCTGCCAGCTGGCGGGGACCACGTGCGCGGTAACGATCGCGCAGTACACTACCACGAGCGGCACGGGCGGCGAGCTGGTGAAGCTCACCTCGGGCGCGTACCAGGTGAACTGGCACACCAACCAGTTCGCGCTCGACCCCACCAAGACGTATCGCATTTCCGTCTTCGTGGGCACGTTCCGCCTGGGCTTCGCGGACGTGGACGTGGTGAGCTCGGGCAAGGAGCTCAAGAACGTCAACACGCAGGAGTTCATCCCCCTGCAGGACGGCCGCACGCTGCCCATCAAGTTCCGCATCGAGACGGGGATCGCGGGGCAGGTGATCGTCTCGCCGGACTCGGCGGAAGTGCCCGTGGGGGGGACGCAGCAGTTCACGGCCACCGTGCTGGACCTGCACGGCAACCCGCTCGCGGCGCCGGTCACCTGGTCGTCGTCCAACCCGCCCGTGGCGACGGTGGACGGCAGCGGGCTGGCCACGGGCGTGTCCATCGGCCAGGCGATCATCACGGCGACGGCGCAGGGCGCGTCGGACGGCGCCGTGCTGACGGTTGTCAACAACAACACGCCGCCGGTGGCGAACCCGGACACGTTCCAGGCGATCGGCAACGTGACGGTGCCGGTGGCCGCGCCGGGCGTGCTGGCGAACGACACGGACGTGGACGGCAACCCGCTCTCCGCCGTGCCCGGGACGATCACGACGGCCGCCGGCGGCACGGTCACGCTCACGGCGGACGGCAGCTTTACCTACCTGAGCCCCGCCGGCTTCACGGGTGAGGACAGCTTTGTCCACACGGTGACGGACGGGGTGGACTCGGTGACGGCGACGGCGACGGTGACCTCCGCCTACCGCGTGTGGTACGTGGACAACGCGGGCGCGGCGCCGGGTGACGGACGCGATACGTCCCCGTTCACCACGCTCAAGGCGGCGGAAGCGGCGTCGGCGACGGGGGAAACCATCTTCCTGCGCGCGGGCAACGGCACGTCGGCCGGGTACGACGAGGGGATCGTGCTCAAGACGGGGCAGTCGCTGACGGGGCAGGGCGTGCCGGCAAACGTGACGGCCACGCTGAACGGGCAGACGGTCGTGCTGCTGGAGGCCGGCGCGGCCCCCACGGTGACGAGCGCGGCGGGAACGACGGTGCAGGTCTCCACGAACAACGTGCTGCAGGGCTTCAACGTGGGCTCCGCGGCGGGCGCGGGGATCGGCGGGACGGGCTTTGGCACGCTGACGGTGGCGGCCGTGTCCGTGGGCGCGAACGGCGGGCCGGCCCTGGACCTGTCGTCCGGCGATGTGCTGGGCGCGTTCGGCTCGCTGTCGTCCAGCACGAGCACGGGCGCGGGCATCCGCCTGCTGGGCGTGGGCGGCAGCTTCTCGGCCGCGGGCGGGACGATCAACGTCACGGGCGGCGCGACGGCGGGCGTGGACGTGACGGGCGGTGCCGGCACGTTCTCCTACGATGGCGACATCGTGGCGACGGGGCCGCTGGCCGTCTCCGTGACGGGCCGCACGGGCGGCGCGCTCACCTTCGGTGGGACGATCGCCTCGACGGGCAGCGGCATCGCCGTGCAGAACAACGGCGGCGGCGCCATCGCCTTCAACGGCGGCACCAAGACGCTGTCGACGGGCGCGAACCCGGGCGTGCGGCTGCAGAACAATGCCGGGGCGGCGATCTCCTTCGGCGGCGGCGGCCTGGCGGTCTCCACGGCCGGCGCGACGGCGTTCGAGGCGACGGGGGGCGGCACCGTGACGGTGACGGGCGCGGGCAACACGCTCGTGAGCACGGGCGCGACGGCCCTGCGGGTGGAGAACACGACCATCGGCGGCGCGGGGCTGAGCTTCCGCAGCGTGAACGCGTCCGGCGGGGCCAACGGCATCGTCCTGGTGAACACGGGCGCGCTGAACGGCGTGCAGGTCACGGGTACGGGCTCGGCCGGCTCGGGCGGCACCATCACCGGGATGAGCGGTGACGGCGTGCGCCTCGCGGACGTGCGGAACGTCATCCTGTCGTCCATGTCCATCCAGGGTAACCAGGGCAGCGGGATCGCCGGCGCGAGCGTGGACGGATTCGCCCTCAACGGGTCCGTGGTGCTGAACAACGCGGACGATGCCGCGGCGGACGAGGCGGGGATCCGCTTCGACAACCTCTCGGGTGTGTCGTCCATCTCCGGGTCGGAGATCGCCGGCTCCATCGAGGACAACGTGCGGGTGGTAAACACGGCCGGCGTGCTGACGCTGTCCGTCACCGGCACGACCATCCGCGACAACTCCGCGGGTGCCGCGGGGCAGGACGGCCTCAGGCTGCTGGCCGGCGGCAACGCGCAGATGACGGTGAACGTTTCCGGCAGCGACATCCTGCGCAACCGCGCCATCGGCATCTCGTCGGCGACGGAGGGCGCGGGCGTGCTGCACGTGACCGTCACGGGTGGCTCGCTTCGCAACAACAACGTGGGCGTGAGCTTTGCCCACGGCTCGTCGGGCGCGTTGACCTTCAACGTGCTGAACATCCCGGTGATCACGGGCCAGACCGCGTCGCCCATCAACGTGAACCGTCTGGCCACGGCGAGCGCGGGCTCGACCTTCTCCGGCACCATCAGCGGCAACGTGATCGGCACGGCCGGGGTGACCAACTCCGGCGCCACGGCCGGTCCGGGCGTCCGCGTGGTGAGCAACGGCGTGTCGGGTGCCGTGACGGTCGCGGTGACGGGGAACACGATCCGCGAGGTGAACAACCGCGGCATCGACGTGCTGGCCCGTGACGGCGGCAGCACCATCAACGCGACCATCCGCGACAACAACGTCGTGCTGACCGCGGCATCGGCGCTGGAAGCGATTCGCGTGGATGCCGGCGCGCTCTCCTCCGACGCGGTCAAGGTCTGCGCCGACATTCGCGGCAACACGGCCACCACGCCCTCGCTGAGCGGCATCCGCGTGCGCCAGCGGTTTGCCGGCACTACGTTCCAGCTGGCGGGCTACGCCGGCGCGCCGACGGACAACGCGGCCGTGGCGGCGTTCCTGGCGAGCAACAACACCGCTTCGGCCACCTTGGCTGACAACGGTGGTCCGGGCTTCGTCGGGGTGGCTTCGTGCCCCACGCCGTGAGCTTCCGGCAGGGATAGGTGATGGAACGACGCAGGGCCGGACGTACCCCGTCCGGCCCTGCATCGTTTGCGTTTATCCTGGCCCGTCTGCCCCAGCGTCGCCCGCTCAGGTGAACACGGCCTCGTAGCGCATGCCGCGCTCGTCGGGGCCCAGGGGGGCCAGGAACAGCTCCATGGGCTCCATGTTGTCGTTCTCCACCCGGTAGATCATCTGCGGAAACACCGGGTTCTGCGGGACCGTGTGGAAGACGAGCGAGAACGGCGTGCGGTCGCGCCCGGCCGCCGCGCCCGGGCCCCACGGCGACACGTCGGTCAGCTTGGTGGGCAGACGGTTGCCGGCTTCGTCCACGATGTGAAAGACTTCGCCCAGCCGCGGCTGGAACGTTTCCATGGTAAAGGTCTCGAGCATGGGGCCGTGTGCGTGTGTTGAGATGTGGCGGATGGGCGGCGAGGCGCCGCGCGTCGGCGGGAGGTGCGCGTCGGGGCTGCCGCGGTCGTGACGACCAGCATCCGCCGCGGCAGGGCAGAAAGGTAGGGCGGATGCGGGGCCGTCCGCAACGGCACCGCGCGTCCCGCCCGCCCGCGCAATCCGGCGGAGATTGACGCCCGGAACCGGCGTGTCCGTCTGCCGTAAGCCGTTGTGAATCAAATTGATGTTCGGCCGCGTACGGCACGATACATCCGGTGTGGCCGCGCGGCGGCCCTCCCGCCCTCCTTCCCACCGAACTTCCAGGTGCGTCATGTCCGACCTGCAGACCCCGTCCAGCACCGGCTTGGCTCCCAACGTTGCCGGCGCGCTCTCGTACGTGCTGGGCCCCATCACCGGCATCGTCTTTCTCGTGCTGGAGAAGCAGAACCGGTTCGTGCGCTTTCACGCCATGCAGTCCACCCTGATCGGCGTGGCGCTCATAGTTTTCAACATCGTCATCAACGTGGTGCAGGCGATCCTCGTCCGCATCCCGTTCATCGGCTGGCTGTTCGCGCTGGGGCTGGCGATGGTCATCGGGCTCGCGAGCCTGGTGCTGTGGCTGGCGCTCATGTACCAGGCGTACGTGGGCAAGGAGTGGGAGCTGCCCATCGTGGGCGAGCACGCGCGCAAGTTCAGCGACGGCGGCATCGCCATGCAGTGACGGCCGGCATCCGCCGAGCTGCGGTTCCGCCGGGAACGAGAAAGGCCGGGAGCACGCCGCTCCCGGCCTTTTCATCATCCGCCACCATCCCGCCCGTCGGGCCGAATGCGTTGGACCGCTCGCCGTCAGCGTCCCGTGAACTCCGCCGGGCGCTTTTCCAGGAACGCGGCGACGCCCTCGCGCTTGTCGTCGCTGGCGAAGCAGGTGACGAACAGCTCCGTCTCGTACTGCAGGCCGGCGCCCAGCGGCATCTCGGCGGCGGCGCGGACGGCGGACTTGGCCATCTGCAGCGCCACGGGCGACTTCGCGGCCATCGACCGCGCGAATTCGAGCGTCCGCGCACGCAGCTCGGCCGCGGGGTGCACCACGTCGGCCAGTCCGATGCGCAGCGCCTCGGCCGCGTCGATGAGCTCGCCGGAGAGGACGAGCCGCATCGCCTGCCCCATCCCCACGACGCGCGGCAGGCGCTGCGTGCCGCCGCCGCCGGGGATGATGCCCAGGTTGATCTCCGGCTGCCCAAAGCGCGCCGTGTCGGCCACGATGCGGATGTCGCACCCCAGCGCCAGCTCGCATCCGCCGCCCAGGCAGAACCCGTTGATCATGGCGATGACGGGCTTGGGATACGCCGCCACCTCGTCGAACACGCGGCGCCCCGTCATGGCCGCGCGCTGCTGCAGGGGCGTGCGCTCGGCGAACTCGCCGATGTCGGCGCCGGCCACGAACGCCTTGTCGCCCGCGCCCGTGATCACCAGCACGCGCACGGACGCGTCGTCGCGCAGGGCGTCCAGCGCGGCGACGAGCTCCGCGCGCACCTGGGAGTT
>NZ_DASURI010000740.1:0-3940 GCF_036280135.1 Longimicrobium sp. | reverse complement strand
GAGCGGCTGGGCGCCCGGCCCGACGAAGTGCCCATCCTGTGGCTGGCCGCGCCCATGACCGGCCTGCTGGTGCAGCCCATCGTGGGCGCGCTCAGCGACCGCACGTGGGGGCCGCTGGGCCGCCGCCGCCCGTACTTCCTGACGGGCGCCATCCTGGCCAGCATCGCCCTGTTCTTCATGCCCACGTCCAGCGCGCTGTGGATGGCGGCGGCGCTGCTGTGGATCCTGGACGCCTCCATCAACGTGAGCATGGAGCCGTTCCGCGCCTTCGTGGCCGACAAGCTCGACGCCAGCCAGCGCACGGCGGGCTTCGTGATGCAGTCGTTCTTCATCGGCATCGGCGCCAGCCTGGCCAACGCGCTGCCGTACCTGTTCCGCGTGATGGGCGTGGAGGGCAGCACGGCCAGCGGCATTCCGCTCACCGTGAAGTACAGCTTCCAGGCGGGCGCCGTCGTCTTCTTTCTCTGCGTGCTGTGGACGGTGTTCACCACCACGGAGCACCCGCCCGAGGACATGGAGGCGTTCCAGCGGTCGCGGCGTGAGAAGATGGGCATCGGCGGGCTGTTCGGGGAGATTGGCGGCGCCGTCCGCGAGATGCCCGCGACCATGAAGCAGCTGGCGGCCGTGCAGTTCTTTACCTGGCTGGGCCTGTTCTGCATGTGGATGTTCTACGGCCCCGCCGTGGCGCGCAACGTGTTCGGCGCCACCGATCCGTCGTCGGAGCTGTACGCGCACGGGGCGGAGTGGGCGGGGCTCACGATGGCGTTCTACAGCATCACCTGCTTTGCCGTGGCGTTCGCGCTGCCCAAGGTGGCGGCGGCCACCAGCCGCAAGACGACCCACGCCGTGGCGCTGGTGTGCGGCGCCGCGGGGCTGCTGAGCGTGTCGCTCATCCACAACCAGTACCTGCTGCTGCTGACGATGGTGGGCGTGGGCATCGCGTGGGCCAGCATCCTGTCCATGCCGTTCGCCATCCTGTCGGGCGCGCTGCCGTCGCACCGCATGGGCGTGTACATGGGCGTGTTCAACTTCTTCATCGTGATCCCCGAGATCCTGGCGGCGCTCACCTTTGGCCCCATCATCCGCACGGTGTTCGGGGCCGACAACCCCAACGCGTCGCTGTACATGGTGCTCATCGGCGGCGTGTCCATGCTGGTGGCCGCGCTGCTGGTGACGCGCGTGCACGACGCCGGCGAGCCGGATGCTCCCGCGGGGACCGTGATCGACGCCGACCGGCACGAGCCGTTCACGGTACAGGATTCCGTGCAGCCCGTGCCCAGCACCGGCTTGATCGACAAGCGCTGAGGGCTCACGCGCAGTCAGCAGTTACCGTTGACTCCGTTCGCCGAAGGCGCCGTGTGAGGCATGCGGTAACGGCCGGCCGGTGATGGAACGAAGGAGGCGCGGGAGAACCCTCTCTCCCGCGCCTTTTTTCGTTCGTCCGGACCGGAAGATTGGCCGGGGTATGACGCTGTCTTGACGGGATGGAAACGTTTGAAGACCTTATCCGCCGTTCCGAATCGGGTCCGACGTCAGTTCTCCCCGCGGTCCGTCCGGTCGCGGGGCCACTCCCCACGGAGAGAATCCCATGCGCAAGCTCTCGCTCAAGCTGGATGCCCTGCAGGTGGAGACGTTCGAGGTCACGCGGGCCGCGGGCGCGGAGAACGGCACCGTGCGCGGCCACGACATCAGCTACGCCGCCACCGAGTGCTGCTACACGGGCAGCGGCTGCACCATCGTGGGCTGCTCGGGCGACTGCCCCAGCAACGGCTGTCCCTCGGCCGCGACCTGCCCCGGCGGCGGCATGGGCTGTCCGCCGGCCATGGACAACCCGACCGTCTGATCCCGCATCCGCTTTCCCGTAGGGCTGAAACGGCATTCTCACACGGGGCCTGCGGCCAACGGAGTCAACGGTAACGGATCAACGGAAACCAACGATCAGTGATCGCGGAAAGACGGCGAGGGCGCGAAGGAGATGTCTCCTTCGCGCCCTCGCTCGTTTCCACCCGGTGATGCCGGCCGTCGTATCGGATCCCGGAAAGGAGTTGTCTTCGTGAGGGGCCTCACGAGACTCGACCGCCTCTGAAGCCAGGTTTGGCAACACCCTCCCAGGAAGTCAACACCGGTGCGCAGTATCTACGTAGATTCGGGATCAGTCGCCGAAGCTCACGCCCAGGCGGCGCGCCGTGCGGACGACCTCGCCCATGGGATCCACGCGCTTGATGTCCGTGACGGCCTCGCCCAGGGGCACGCTGCGCACGGCCTTGCCCTGCAGGGCCACCATGCAGCCAAAGTTGCCCATCTCGATGGCGTGCACGGCCGCGGCGCCAAAGCGCAGGGCCAGGTTGCGGTCGTACGGAACCGGCGAGCCGCCGCGCTGGATGTGGCCCAGCGTGAGCGTGCGCGTCTCCTTGCCCGTGGCCGCCTCGATCTCGGCCGCCAGCCGGTCGGCGATGCCGCCGTAGCGCCCCGTGCCCTCCACGTAGCTGGGCGACCCGCCCGCCGCCCGCGCCCCCTCGGCCACCACGATGATGCTGAAGCGGCGGCGGTTGCGCTCGCGCTCCACGATCTTGGCGGCAATGCGGTCCACCGAGTACGGGATCTCGGGGACCAGGATCACGTCCGCGCCCCCCGCCAGCCCGCTCTCCAGGGCAATCCACCCCGTGTGCCGCCCCATCACCTGCACCACCATCACCCGCTGGTGCGCCTCGGCCGTGCTGTGCAGCCGGCCGATGGCCTCCGTGGCCACGTCCACCGCCGTCTGGAAGCCGAACGTCATGTCCGTGGCGCCCAGGTCGTTATCGATGGTCTTGGGCACGCCGACCACCCGCAGCCCCTTGAGGAACAGCCGGTGGGCGATCTTGAGCGAGCCGTCGCCGCCGATGGCCACCAGGGCGTCGATCCCCAGCTCGCCAAAGCGCTGCATGATGTCGTCCGAGGGGTCCGTGGGGCCCCAGGTGCCGTCCGGCTGCCGCGGCTCCAGGCCGAACAGGTTGCCCCGCGCCGTCGTGCCCAGGATGGTGCCGCCCAGGTGCGTGATGCCGCGCACGCGGTCCGACAGGTCCATCAGCCCCGGCTCGCCGTCCACCTCGTCCTGCAGCAGCCCCATGTAGCCGCGCCGGATGCCCAGCACCTCCCACCCGCGGTCCAGGGCGGCAAGCGTGGCGGCGCGGATGACGGCGTTGAGCCCCGGCGCGTCGCCGCCACCCGTGTTGATGGCGATGCGCCGGATCTTGGGCAGGTACTCCTTGGGCATGCTGGACACGGCGCGTGGCGGATGGGTGGAGCGCGCGGGGGCGCGATTTGTTAGAGATCGTTCCGAACCCGGAAACTTAGGGCCGCGCTCGCTTCCGCTCAAGGCCGGCCGGGTGCGTCCGCGCGGCGTGCGGATTCCGTGCCCGCGTGACGCGCCGGGCTCCAGGCGTGGCCGGCTCGTACTGATTTTTCTCACGCAGAGCCGCGGAGGACGCAGAGAACCGCGGCTCCTCGAACGGTCGGGCTCTGCTCGAAAGAATCGGCTTTTGAAGAGCGGGGCTTGAGGGGGGCGTGCGTCAGCGGTCGGCGCGGAAGTGTGCGTGAGGTCTGGTTCTCTGCACCGGGGTCGGGCCCGCGCGAGCGCCCCCTCCGGGCACGATGACGCACAGTCCGGAAAGGCATTGTCTTTCTGAGGGGCCCTCACGAGCTCGACTGCGCCGGATGCGTGCGGCCCCAAAGGATCTTCCCGCCCGGGCAAGGGCCTCGTCCAGCGGCGAAGTCCCTGCTTCGCGGAGGAGATTCTTCGGTCGCGCCCGGAATCTCGTGAACGGGCGAGTCCGCGCGGGCGCTCCCTCAGAGGGTGTTGCCAAACCTCTGGCTCGAAAGCGTCATCCTGAGGAGCCGCCGCGCGATTCCTGCCCGGGCTTGATCGATGGCGGCGACGAAGGATCTTGTATGCGAGACT
>NZ_DASURI010000739.1:0-5938 GCF_036280135.1 Longimicrobium sp. | reverse complement strand
TGTGCTGCACGATCAGCACGGCCGCCCCCAGCTGCGTCCGCAGCCGCGGCACGAGCTCCGTCAGGGCGCGAGGCCCGCCCGTCGACGCCGCGATGGCCACGGCCACGTCCGCGGATCGGCCGAAGTCCGCCGTCCTGCGCCGCGGCGGTTCCGGCGCGGCGGCGGGCGTCTCGGCGGCGGCGGAGGGCGCGTCCAGCGGCGGGGGGACGGGCGCCAGCGGCCGGCGCGGGACGCGGACGGGGATGACGGACAGGTTGGCCGTGGACGCCGCCCGCAGCGCCTCCAGCAGCCGGTCGGCCACGGAGTCCAGGTTGAGCGAGATGGTGCCGGACGGCTTGGCCACGAAGTCCACCGCGCCGTAGTCCAGCGCCCGCATGGTGGCCTCGCCGCCCTCCGTGGTGTACGCGGAGAGCATGACGACGGGGCGCGGCGTCTCGCTCATGATGTAGCCCAGCGCGGAGAGGCCGTCCAGCAGGGGCATCTCCACGTCCATCGTCACCAGGTCGGGGTCCAGCTGGTGGACCTTCCGAAGCGCGTCGTTCCCGTCCCGCGCCGTCCCGACCACGCGGAACTCGTCGGTCTTTCCCAGGATGTCGCTGATGACGCGGCGCATGAAGGCGCTGTCGTCCACCACCAGCACCGTCCGCGGGGCGCGGCCCGTCCGCCTAGAGGACGACATCCGTCTTTCCCACGGAGCTCACGGTCGTCCTGCCCGCGCCCACGTGAAAGCGCACGGACCGGCCGTAGTCCCTGCCCACGTCCTCGCCCAGCACGGGGATGCCCGCGCGCTCCAGGGCCTCGCGGGCCGCGATGACGTTGCGCGCGCCCATGTTGAGCGAGCCGGGCACCATCAGGCCCTGGAACATGGCCGCCCCGCCCACCAGCCGCGCCGTCAGCCGGCCAGGGCGGGCCCCCAGGCGGGCCATCTCCTGGATGAGCGCGGGGACGGCCGTGCTGGCGAACTTGTTGGCGTTGCCCTGGTCGCGGCTCAGCGCGGGCTCCGGCAGCAGCACGTGCGCCAGCCCGCCCACGCGCGCGCCCGCGTCGTGCAGCACGATGGCCACGCAGCTGCCCAGCCCCAGGGTCACCAGGGTGTCGTCCGCGCCGCCCACGGCCGCCTGGGCCACGCGCACGTACGTGGCGCCGTTCATCGTCGTCGACAGTGGCTTCATAACGGCCTGCGAAAGATCCGCTCGCGGTTGTTCACGGGGCGGAACAGCAGCCTCGCCTCGCCGATCAGCGTCTCCACCTTGCCCATCACCAGGAACCCGCCCGGGGCCAGCGCATCGTAGAACCGCTTGAAGAGCCGCTCCTGGATGTCGCGGTCAAAGTAGATCACCACGTTGCGGCAAAAGATCAGGTTCTGCCCCTGCAGCGGCTCGCCCGAGATCAGGTCGCGCCGCTCGAAGCTCACGCCCTGCCGCGCCTCGGGGCGCAGGGTGAACGGCGGGCCGGGGCTGAACCAGCGCTGCAGCACGGGACCGGGGGTCTCGGCCATGGACAGCTCGGGGTACTCGGCCTTGCGGGCGGCCTCCAGGCTGCGCCGGTCGATGTCCGTGCCCGTGATCTGGATGCGCCCCGCGTCGTGCAGGCGCCGCTCCTTTTCCAGCCACTCGCGCATGAGGATGGAGGCCGTGTACGCCTCCTCGCCGCTGGCGCTGCCGGCGCTCCACACCTTGACCGGCCCCTTGCCCTCGAACAGGGTGGGCAGCACCTGCTGCTCCAGGGCGTTCCACGTCTCCAGGTTGCGAAAGAACTTGGTGACGTTGATGGTGAGCGTGTCCAGCAGGTGGTCGTACTCGGCCGGGTCGCGGTCCAGCAGCTGCCCGTACTCGGCAAAGGTGCGCTGCCCCCGCGCGCGCATGCGCACGGCGATGCGGCGGCGCAGGCACTTTTCCTTGTAGAACTGGCAGTTGAAGCCGCGGTCCGCCTCGATCTTGCGCTTGAGCTTCTCCAGCTCCTCGTCGTCCCCCTCCAGGGGAAACGAGAACGAGGGGAACGGCGGCGGCGGGGTGAGGGGGCTCATCGCAGCACGCTCTCCACCAGCTCCAGGTTGGTGCGCACGACGGAGTTCTGCGGATTGATCTCCAGCGCCCGGCGCCACAGCTCCACGGCCTGCTGCCGCTCCATCCGCTTGTAGTGGATGTTGCCCATGCGAAAGTACACGTCGTCGCCCAGCCGCGGGTTCAGCCGCACGGCCTGGCCGTAGCTCTCGGCCGCGTCGTCGTAGGCGCCGCGGCGGTACAGCGAGTCGCCCAGGGCCTTGTGGGCCTGGGGCAGCTCGCGGTCTTCCTCCGAGGCGCGGCGGTACATGGCCTCGGCCTGCTCCCAGTCGCCCTTGCGCTCCAGCACGGCGCCCATGTGCAGGTAGATGGGCGCCGCGTGGGGGTGCCGGATGACCCCCTCGTCGCCCAGGCGCAGGGCCGTGTCGGCCCGTCCCGCGGCCGCCTCGGCCAGCAGGGCGAAGGTGTAGTACGCCGCGGACGGGCGCCCGTCGCCCAGCAGCTCGCGGTACCCGGCAAACCCCTGCAACGCCGCCGGCACCTCGCCCGCCTTGAGCAGCAGGATGGCGCGGGAGAGGATGATGGCCGGCCGGCGCGGGGCCAGCCGGGCCGCCTCTTCGGCCGCGAACCGCGCGTCGGCCATCCGCCCCAGCCGCTCCAGCGAGAGCGCCATGGCATGGAAGACGGAGGCGCGCGTGCCGCCCAGCTCCACGACTTCCTTCAGGTACCGGAGGGCGAAGCGGTCGTCGCCCTTGCGCAGGCCGATGAGCGCGAGGTGAAAGCGGGCGTCCAGGTTGCGGGGCTGCAGCTCGGCCACCCGCCGGAACTCGCGCGTCGCCTCGTCGTACATCCCCGTCTTGTAAAAGGCGATGCCCAGGTTGCGGTGCTCGTCGATGCGCGCCTGGGGCACCTCCTTGACCTGCGCCTGCCGCCGGCCCACGGGGTGCGCGAACCCGGCCTGGATGAGGCCGAAGAGCGCCTTGCCCACGTCGAACTCCACCATCCCGCTCTCGTCGATCAGCTCCTGCACCGTGCGCTTGCCGTCGGTGAGGGGGATGATCTTGCGCTGCTCGTCGGAGAGGTCCGCCGCGTCGGGCTCGCGCGTGCGGTCGATCTCGAAGACCAGGTCCAGCGAGGGGATCTTCTTCTCGATCAGGCTCCACTCGTCGATGCGGCGGGCGCCTTCGAGCAGCAGGTTCTCGGGGTTGATGGACACGAGCATGGCCCCCTCGTCGGGGCGCTGCTCGGCCTCGAAGTAGAAGGAGCCCTGCGCCCAGGTAAAGAGGTAGTAGACGGCCTCCTCGATCTGGATGCGGATGTACTGCTCCAGCTGCTCGCGGGTGATGGCCCCGCGGCGGATGAGGATCTCGCCCAGGCGGCTGCTGGGGTCGCGCCCCTGCTCGTCGATGGCGGCGGACAGCTCCTTGGGTTGGACGAGGCCGTTCTTGACCAGCAGGTCGCCCAGCCGGTCGCGCCGGTTGACGATGGACGCGTAGGTGATGCGCCCGCGGTCAAAGAAGATGTAGCCGAAGTTGCTGCGGTCGCTCAGGCTCAGGCACCCGGTCTTCTGCCCCATGGCCAGGAGCTGGAGCACGTCGGGAAGGCTGGCCTCCTTGAGGTTTCCCTTGATCGCCATGTCAGGCCAGCTCCTCCACCAGGCGGTCGTCCAGGGCCAGCCAGGTCAGGGCCGTCTTTTCGGCGTTGAAGAACCAGCGGTCCACCTGGGGCTGCGCCTTGGCCGCTTCCTCCGCCTTGCGCTCCGCCGCGGCCCGGGCGCCCACGAGCAGGGCCTCGGCCTCGCCCACGCGGTCGGGGTCGGCCAGCACGGGCGAGCGGGCGGAGTCGGAGCGCATCTCCTCCAGCGCCCGGCGAATGCCCCGCAGCGTCTCCACGTCCGCCGCGAAGGAATCGAGGACGGCGTCCACGTCCGGCGCCGTGTCGGCGTCCAGGGCCGCTTCCAGGCGGCGGGTGCGGATCCCCTCGCCTTCCCAGCGCAGGATGGCCTCGGCCAGGCGCTTGCGCCACGGCGCCGTCTCCACGATCTCCTCGACCGTGGCGGCGATGTCGCTCAAAAAGGCGCTGAACTCGTCCGGCGTGTGCCCCGCGGGCTCCGGCCGGGCGATGCCGGCGACCTCGCCGCGGTCCAGGGTGCCCCCGCGCTCCGCCTGCGCCGCGCCTACGCGCTCCACGGCCGCCACGACGCCGGCCGCGTTGCCCAGGGGCAGCCGGGCGATCTCGGCCGCCGCGCCGTCCACGAGGGCGATGCCGCGCTGCTCGGCGGCCTTGCGGGCGATCTCCTCGCGCGAATCCGCCCCGTCGTCCGAGACGGGCGGAAGATCGACGGCCAGGCCACGGGTGAACCGCGCGCGCAGCTCCGGCTCGATCCCCGGCAGCTCGGCGGAGGGCGACTCGGCGGCCAGGACGATCTGCGCCGTCCACTCCAGCTCGTCCCACAGGGCCAGCAGCTCTTCCTGCGTGCGGCTCTTGCCGGCCAGGGCGTGCAGCTCGTCCAGCAGCACCAGCTCGGCCTCGAGCAGCTCGTCGCGCAGGGCGTGCATGCTGCCGCTGCCCACGGCCGCGCTCACCCGGTCCACGAGCCCGTCTGCCGTGAGGTAGACCACGCGCAGGTCGGGGCGCACGGCCAGGGCCAGGGCACCTACCGCCTGCAGCAGGTGCGTCTTGCCGGTGCCGGCGGCGCCGTAGATGAGGAGCGGGTTGTACGCGGTGCGCGGCGACTCGGCCGCACGGCGCGCGGCGGCCGCGGCCATCCGGTTGCCGGGGCCGACGACGAACGTGTCGAAGGTAAAGCGCGAGTCCTGCGAAAAGATCATCCTGGCAGTGGTTGTTGGGCCCGATAAACTAATCGTCCGGCCCGTGCGGCAACAGCGGTGCGGGAGCGGAACGGGTGCCGGGAGGATGGATCGCGCCGCCAGCGGGCCGCCCCCCATCCCCTGCCCTTCCCCCACAAACGGCGTGGGGGAAGGGGGATCACGATCCCAGCACGCAGGCAAGCGGTCTGCCGGCCCGCCGAGGGCCCCCCTCCCCCCGCCCCCTCCCCCCGCTTCGCGGAGGGAGGGGGAGAACTACGCGTGGGCATCCGGACGATTCGCGCCGGCAGCAGCCCGCCCCTCTCCCGGCCTCTCCCCGCTCGTTCTCGCGGAGAGAGGAGAACCCAGCCCCTGCACGAGCCGAATTCCGCGCGATGAGCCCGCCCCAGCGCCAACCCCTCCCCCGAAGTTGGGGAAGGGGTCGACCGCCGTCGCGAGGAACGAGCGAAAAGGCGGTCGGGGGAGAGGCCCCCCCCCGTCGCGCGGCGACGGGCGCTCCGCCTCATCGAAGACCGTGTTGCCCCCGCTCCACGCCCCGTGTGAAGTCTACACCCTCTCCCGCGCAGTTTGCGGGAGAGGGTGCGAGCGACAGCGAGCGGGTGAGGGCCCCACGCGGCCGGCGCGAGAGATCAGACGCATCGCATCCGATCCGCCCCTCCGCCGACCACGATCCGCGTTCAGCCCGCCGTCGCCTCCACCCCGCGCCCAAAGCGCTGCGAAAGCCGCCGCAGCACCAGCTCGCTGATGCCCTTGAGCGTGTCGAAGACGCCGATGCCCCCCAGCGCCTGCGCCTCGAAGCGCGGCAGGTCGCGGTAGTTCAGCAGGTCGTCCATCTCCTCCACGCTCAGCACGTCCGGCAGGTCGCGCTTGTTGTACTGCAGCACGATGGGGATGGTCCGCGGGTCCACCCCCTGCTCCAGCAGGTTCACCTGCAGGTTGCGGAAGCTCTCCACGTTCTCGTCGCGCTGCTGGCGCTGCGAATCGGCCACGAACACCACGCCGTCCGCGCCCTGCAGCACGAGCTTGCGGGTCGCGTTGTAGAAGACCTGTCCGGGTACGGTGTAGAGCGCCAGCCGCACCGAACAGTCGCCGACGCGCTCCACCCTG
>NZ_DASURI010000738.1:0-15822 GCF_036280135.1 Longimicrobium sp. | reverse complement strand
GGTCTCCAACGCCGACTTCCAGATCGCGTTCGTCCCCGATCCCACCGCCGGCGGGAACCCCCAGCCGCCGTACCAGGCCAGCGTGGACGCCCAGGTCACCATCCTGGGGAACAACGCGTGGAACTGCGCGCCCGCCGCGCGCCAGGCGCTGATGCAGAACTGGATCGGCTTCTGGCAGCAGGTGGAATCGAAGCTTGAGCAGACGGGGGTCCTGATCCCCGGCGCCACCACGCTGCTGGCGCAGCAGACGGCGGAGATCATGCCCGCGCCCCTGCAGGAGTCGCTCTTCTACCGCTTCAGCCTTCTTCCCGGCTTTGCAAGCGGCACGCTGCCGTACGTGGACGTGCAGCCGGGGATGCAGCTGCGGGTGGAGTTCGAGAGCAGCCAGTTCACCGGCCCCGGCGGGCCCACCAACGGCTACCTGGGCGCCTCGCAGTACCGCTGGGCGGTGCAGTCGGCGCCCGCGTCCGGCGGCGGGCGGGTGACGGTGTTCGACTCGTTCCTGGGGACGGTGTCCGCGCCCACCGTGGCCGTGTCCGCCTCGCCCGTGGCCGCGGGCGGGCTCCCGGACCTGCAGGCCGCGGGCACGGGCCGCAAGTACGTGCGCCTGTGCCTGCCCCAGGCGATGCCGGCGGGGACGGACCCCGGCAGCCTGGGGCTCACGGGGAACGCGGCGCTGCTGGGCGCCAGCACGCTCACGGACCTGGAGGCCGCCACCACGGCGTACCTGGGCGGCACCTGCGCCGCGGGCGCCGCCACGCCGGGGGTGACGTGCACCGTGTTCCGCGGCCGCGCGGCGGTGGTGCCGGAGATCGCGGTGTGGCTGCAGCTGGGGGCCAACGCGCCGCTGCAGCTGCAGTACGTGCCCGTGGGGACGACGGTGGCCAACCTGGTGGAGCGGGTGACCACGTGGCGCATGCTGGGCTACGCGCAGGGCACCACGCCCGTCACGCTCTCCCGCCCCGTGACGACGGCGACGGGGCAGCAGTTCGTGGCCGTGCAGTTTTCCCCCGTCACGCTGGCGGGCACGGTGATGGACCCGCGCGCGCTGGACCTGCCGCTGGTCAAGGGCGACCGCCTGCTCATCCAGCTGGCGCAGTAGCACCCGGCGCGGCCGGCTCCCCCCTTCGCCCGCCCGGCCGCCCCGCGCGCCGGCGGGCCGACCCACGGCGCGCAGGAGGCGCGGATGCAGTTCCAGCAGACCGCAGTTCCCCAGCTGTACGCGCCGCAGGGCGCCGGCGCCTCCGGACCGGCGCTGTACCTGCTCCTTCCCGCGGACACCTCCGCGCCCCCGGCCACCCTGGGGCTCGCCCAGTCGTGGACGGCGTATCCCGGCGGCGCCTACCTCTTTCTCCCGCAGCCCGTCGCGGCGGGGGGCGAGCAGGCGTTCGCCACGGCCGCGTGGTCGTTCCTGGCGGACCCCAGCCTCAAGGCACCGCGCTTTGCCTGGCTCGCCGGCTCCGTTCCCGTCTCCGGCGCGCTGAGCGGGCCTTCGGCCGCCGTCTACCAGCCCTCGGGCGGGACGTGGGCCACGAGCCGCAGCACCACGTTCGGCTTCCGCAACCTGAGCCTGTTCCTGGCGGGCGGCGCGGCGGTCTCGGTGGATGACGGGGCGGGTGTGTTCACCTTTGGCGCGGCGGGGAGCCCGCCCGCCACGCTCATCGCGGGATGGGGGGGCACGCCGCTCCCCGCCGTCGCGGGCGGCCCGCTGACGCTCCCGGCCACGGGCCCCCTCGCCGGCTGCCTCTGCTTTCCGGCCACGCTGGCGCAGACGGGCGGCGTGCCCGACGTGGATACGCTGGACGTGGGGCTGCGCTTTTTCTACGGCGAGCCCGCCGGGGGAAGCGCGCAGGCGTTCTTCCTGGATTCGCTCCGCTTTCCCCTCCTGGCCACGGAGACGTCGTCGCTGGCGCTGTACGCGGCCATGGACCCGCTGGCGCCCCTGAGCTCCGCGCGGACGTTCCTGGCCTTTTCGCCGGGAGACGCGGGGCTCCCCGGGCCGGCCGCCGCCCCCGTGCCCTCGTACTTGCGCTCCACGCTGGGGCAGGCGCTCGCGCTGCAGCCGCGGACGGGGAGCGGCGCGCCCACGGCGTTCGCGCGGCTGGCCTTCGCGGAGCGCCCCGTGGCCAGCCCGCCCGGGCCCGCGGAGCCGCTGTACCTGGTGCCGCAGGGGGACTTTGCCGTCACGGGCGGCGCGTCCGTGCTCTGCGGGCTGTCGGGCGTGGAGTTCGTGGCGCTGGGGGGGGACGGCGACCTGCTCTCGTTCTACCCGGGGCAGCCGGCGTACGCGGCGGGCTTCTATCCGGGACTGGCGCCGGGGAGCGTGAACCTCGTCCCCTCCACCCCGCCCACCACGTCGTTCGCCGCCGTCTCGGCGCCGTCGGGGACGCTGGACTACTACGCGCAGCCGGACCAGTCCGTCCTCTTCAACTACGCCGCCACGCAGCCGTCCGGGGTCACGACGCTGCCGTCGCTGGCCGCGCAGCAGGTGCTGGCCGCCACGCTGCCGTGGCCGCCCACGCCGTCGGAGGCGTTTCCGCTCCTGCCGTACGCCGGGGCGTCGGGCGCGCTGGCGGCGTACGCGCAGATGGAGTCGCAGGTGATCAGCCCCCTGCGCCGCGGCGTGCTGTCGGGGACGACCACGCAGGTGCAGCTCCGGACCCGCGCGCTGACGGTCGACCCGGCGCCGGCCAGCAAGTACAGCACGACGCCGCAGGGGCTGCTGGCCACGTACACGCCCGGCGCGCCCGTGTGGGACGAGGTCGTCCTGGGGCAGATGGCGGCCACGGGCGCGCAGCTGCTGCTGAACGGGGTGCAGGGCGACCTGCTGAGCGCGTTCCAGAGCAACAAGCTCTTCCTGGTGGTCACCAACCCCGCGTCCATGCAGGGCGTGCTGCTGCAGGACAGCAGCACGGTGCAGGTGGGCGCGGACGCGGACGAGCTGTGGAACTTTGACCTGGACCCGGCGAGCTGGGCCCGGTTCGGCACGATCTTCATCATCAAGTTCTACAACCAGGGCATCCGGGACCTCACGGGGCAGCCCGGGGCCTGGGCGTTCCCCTCCACCTTCAACGCCGATCCCGCCCAGACGGCGCAGGCGCTGGCGGGGATCATCAGCAGCGCCGACCCCAACGACGCGGACTTCGCGGCGTTCGTGAACGCGGTGACGAACCCGGCGTGGAACGGCATCCTGGCGCTGAACGTCCGCGCGCCGCTGGACGAGCTGCCCGCGCAGCTGGCCGGCCTGGCCGCGGGCATCGACCCCGCGCAGTTCTACGCGCACCACGTGGGCATCAGCGCGTCGCGGGTGAACGTGCCCGCCACGCCGGGCGACCTGTCCATCACCGACTCGTCCATCTTCGGGCTGATCAACTACCAGGCGCCGGGGCCGCTGCGCACGACGGGCGCGCCGTACCAGTTCCAGGTGGAGCGGTTGAAGGTGCTGTTCCTGAACTCGGCCGTGGCGGGGTTCGGCAGCATCATCGACCTGCAGGTGAACCAGCTGTTCGGCGAGAGCGCGGCGCTGCGGGGCACGCCCGACAACATCGTGCAGATGTACGGCGTGTACCAGAAGCACGAATCCAACGGGCACACCCAGGAGTCGTACACCTTTCAGACGCCCACGGGCGCGCCCTCCGTCTTTGACCTCACGAGCGCCGTGCTGAACACCGTCCAGCTCTCGGGCGGGCAGTTCATCACCGTGTCTCCCCAGCAGCCCAGCTACGCCCTCGCGGCCAACGGCGCCGTCCGCGCGGGGGGGACGACGACGCTGACGACGGCGCAGCCCCACGGCCTGGCCGCCGGCGACTCCGTGCGGGTGGAGTTCGTGGCGGACGACTCGTTCAACGGCGTCTTCGCGGCCGCCTCCGTCCCGTCCGCCACGACGCTGACGTACGGGCAGGCGGGCGCGCCCGACGCCACGAGCACGGGCGGAAGCGTGGCCGCCACGTTCATCCAGTCGCAGTTCGTGTTCTGGGGGCTGGCGGACTTCCGGGCGCTGGCCGGGTTCGACGTGTTCTCGTTCGGCCGGACGGCGGCGGGCGGCGCGCCGGCGGGGCTGAGCTTCGGGAACCTGGTCATCGCCATGGACTTCGACAGCGAGCAGACCCCCATCACCCCGGCGTTCACCTTTGACGCGGGGGCGCTCTCGCTGGACCCGGCGGGAAGCACGGCGCGGCCGGACTCGTTCTTCAGCCACTTTCCCCTCACCGTGAGCGCGCTCACGCAGGGCAGGGCGGGGACGACGCCGGCGGACGGCGGCTTCATGGGCGTGCAGTCGCCGCTGACCCAAAGCGCGCTGCAGTCGCCCTGGTTCTCGCTGAACTTCAACCTGGACCTGGGCTCGCCCGGGGCGCTGGCGGCGCAGTCCGGCTTCGTGGCCACGCTGGCGGCCGCGTGGAGCCCGGGGGGGACGGCGAGCAACCCCAGCGTCTACGTGGGGCTCAAGCTGCCGGGGAGCAGCGGGAGCAAGAAGGCCATCCAGGTCGAGGGGATCTTCGACATCACGTTCAAGTCGCTGGCCATCGTGGGCGACCCGGCCAGCAACACGTTCATCCTGATCCTGTACGGCATCGGCTTCAAGTTCCTGAGCTTTACCTTTCCGCCCGTGGGCCAGGTGAACTTCGTCCTCTTCGGCAACCCGGGGCAGGCGGGGGCGGGGACCACGCTGGGGTGGTACGCGGCGTACGCCAAGCCCGTGCAGCAAAAGGCCGCCGGCACGAACCCCAACGGAGGCATCCTTCCGCCGGCGAACGGCGGCGGCGGAACGGGCGGAACCGCGCCGGCGCTGCCGGCCGCGGGGGCCGTGGAGGGCTGATGCGCATCCTGGTCTGGAACATCCAGTTCTTCACCAGCGCCCGCGTCACCCCGCAGGGGGGCGGCACCCTGGCGGAGACGCTGGCGAACGCGGCGAGCGCGCAGGCCAACCTGGCGTACATCACCAGCACGGTGGCGGCGGCGGACGCGGACGTGTTCGTGATCCTGGAAACGCTCTCGTCGCAGGGGGCCATCGGCACGCTGGCGGACGGCGGCGGGCCCGACGGGGTGCTGTCGGTGCTGGCGGGGCTGCGGATCCTGTCCAACCAGTGGATGGCCGTGCCGCCCCTGCGGGTGAACCCCCGCGAGGTGCTGGCGGACCGGACCTACACGGAGTCGGTGGGCGTCTTCTGGCGCGACGACCGCGTGCGCTTTGACGGGCCCATGGCCTGGCCCGCCGCCCCGGGCACCAACGCCACGGGGCCGGCCATCGTGCCCGGGACGGCCGCCGCGGGCGCCTACCCCGCGCCGTGGGCCGCCGCGGTCCCGGGCGGCACCACGGCGGCCCCGCAGGTGCGGTTCTTCAGCGGCGGCGGCCAGGAGATCCTGTTCACGGACAACAACCACCGGCGCCTGTACCTGACCACGTTCACGGAGCGGGGCGGCGCGCAGCGGCTGGTGCGGTTGTTCTCCATGCACACCAAGCCGGGGATCACGGCGCGCACAGCCGTGGCGCGGCTCACCTCTCTGCAGGCCGGCGACTGGGTGCCGGGGGCCAACGAGGTCACGGTGTTCGCGGGCGACTTCAACCTGAACCTGCGGGCGCTCACGAACCTGGAGAGCGCGGCGATCAACATGCTGACGTGGGACGACCTGCGGCGCATCGCGATCTCGCCCACGCCGGCCGCCAACCCGCCCACGCGGTTCCGGGCGCGGGCCGCGGCGACTGCCGGGAACTACCTGACGGACCAGCTGTTCGACTGGGCCCTGGTGCGCTACGGCGCCGGGGCCGCGCCGGCGCCCGCGATCCCCATGCTGGTGGGCGAGCGGGTGGTGGGCGTGGCGCCCGGGGGCGGGCTTCCCACCCTGGCCAGCGACATGGCCACGCCGCTGGCCACCATCACGGCCCCCCGGGTGCTGGGCCCGCTGGGCGCCCTGCGCATCGGCGGAACGGCGTGGTACGTCACCCAGACGCCCCACGGGCTGGAGGCGGGCGACCCGGTGACCGTGGCGGGGGTGACGGATCCCAGCTTCAACGGCACCTTCCCCGTGGCCTCCGTCACCAGCGGAACGCAGTTCACCGTGGCGCAGCCCGGGCCCGACACGTGGCGGGGGATGGGCTCGGTGGTCTCGGCGGACGCGGAGGTGCGGCTGTTTCGCCGGATGGAGAACTTTGGCCACCTGGGCCCGCCCGCGCAGAACGTGGGCACCAGCGACCACCTCCCCATCTTCTTCATCGTGTAGGGGCGGCCGATGCGCATCCTGGTCTGGAACATCCAGTTCTTTACCGACAACCGCATCAGCGGGCAGCCGGGGGGCACGGTGCAGCAGACGGCCGCCAACGCCGAGGGCGCGCTGGCCAACCTGCTGTACATCATCTCCACCGTGGAGCAGACGGACCCCGACGTGTTCGTGGTGCTGGAGACGCTCTCGTCGCAGGGCGGCCTGGGCACGCTGGGCACCGGCGGCGGGCCCGACGGGGTGCTGGGGCTGCTGGCGGAGCTGCGCGGGCTGCACAGCACCCAGTGGTTCGCCGTGCCGCCCCTGCGGGTGAACCCCCACCAGGCCGTGGAGGGGCGCACCTACACGGAAAGCGTGGGCGTGTTCTGGCGCGACGACCGGGTGCGCTTCGACGGCCCGTGGAGCTGGCCCGCGGGGGCCACGAACGCCGTGGGTCCCTCCGTTCCCGGCGCGGGGGCGGCGGGCACCTACCCGGCCCCGTGGGACGCCGCGGTCCCGGCCGGGACCACGGCCGCGGCGCAGTACACGTTCACCGGCGCGAACGGGCAGGAGATCCTGTTCACCGGGCAGGGGCACCGCCGTCCGTACCTCACCACCTTCACGGAGCGGAACGGCGCCCAGCGGCGCGTCAACCTGTTCTCCGTGCACACCAAGCCGGGGACGACGGCGGGAACGGCCGTGGCGCGGCTGGGCCAGATCATGAACGCCGGGTTCATGCCCAACGCGGGAGAGGTGGTGGTGTTCGCCGGCGACTTCAACGTGGACGTGCGCAACCCCAACGCCGTCGAGTGGGCGCAGGTGGCGGGGCTCGCCTTTTCCCGCCTGACGCCGGTCGCCATCTCGCCCACCCCGGCGGCGAACCCGCCCTCCATCTACTACCCGCGGCGAAGCGCCACCCCCGGCCAGTACCGCAGGAACGAGCTGCTGGACTGGGCCCTGGTGTCGTACGGCGCGGGAGCGCTCCCCGCCCCCGTGCTCCCGCTCCTGGTGCTTGACCGCGTGGCGGGCACGGCGCCCGGGGGCGGCCTTCCCGCGGTGACGCGCGACATGGGGCAGACGCTCGCGACCATCCAGGCCGCCCAGCCGCTCCCCACCTACGCCATCGCGCCCGCGCCGGGGGGCGCCGTGCGCGCGGGCGCCGTGACGACGATCACCACCGCCACCGTGCACGCGCTGCAGGCGGGCGACACGGTGCGGGTGGCCGGGGTGGCGGACGGCTCGTTCAACGGCGACTTCGCGGTGACGGCGGCGCCCACGGCCCGCACGTTCACCTACGCGCAGCCGGCGACTCCCGGCGCGGCCAGTGGCGGCGGCACGGCCGACACCCCGTTCCCCGCGGAGGACCTGTTCCGGCAGCGGTGGAACTTTGGCCACATCGGCCCGCCGGCGAACGGCACGGGCACCAGCGACCACCTCCCCATCTTCTTCATCGTGTAGGGGCGGCCCATGCGCATCCTGTGCTGGAACATCGAATCGTTCACCAGCAGGCGGATCACGCCGCAGCCGGGCGCCACGCCCGCGGAGACGCATGCCAACGCCGCCAGCGCGCGGGCCAACCTGGCCTACATCACCAGCACGGTGGCGCAGGCGGACCCGGACGTGTTCACCATCGTGGAGGCCCGGAGCAACCAGGGCCCGGTGGCCACGCTGGCCGAAGGCGAAGGGCCGGCCGGGCTGCTGGCGCTGCTGGGGGAACTGCGGGCGCTCGACCCGGGCTGGTGCCTGGTGCCGCCCCTGCGGCTGAACCCGCGCGACCTCCTGGGGATCAACACCCACACGGAAACGGCGGGCGTGTTCTGGCGCGACGACCGCCTGCAGTTCACCGGCCCGTTCCTGTGGCCCGCGAAAACGCGGGCCGGCCCCCCCGTGCCCAACGGTCCGGTGGTGACGGGGCTGTACCCGGCGCCATGGCATGCGACGGTTCCCGCGGGGACGTCGCGGGCCGCCCAGTGCATCTTTTACCGGGACGGCGCGGAGTGGACCTTTCCCCATGACTGGAACCGCCGTCCGTTCCTGACCCGGTTCAGCGAGCGCGCCGGGAAGGGCCGCAGCATCCGGCTCTTTTCCGTGCACACCAAGCCCGGCACCACCGCCTCCACCGCCGTAACGCGGCTGTCGGGGATGGACCCGGCCGACTGGGTCCCGGGCGCCGACGAGGTCACCGTCTTCGCGGGCGACCTGAACCTGAACCTGGCCGACACGGACAGCGAAACCACCACGGCGCTGCAGCTTTGCCAGGACAAGGGACTGCGGCTGCTGCGCCCGTGGTCCTTTCCCGCCCTGCGGCCCACCCGCTACCTGCCGCGCTCCGTGGCCACGCCGGGGCGCTACTCCCCCGACGAGATCCTCGACTTCGCGCTGGTGCGGTGGGGAACGCCGCCGGGCATGCCGGTGCCGCGGCCCGTCATCGTGGACGCCGAGCGCGTGGCGGGAGTGACGCCCGGGGCCGGGCTTCCCGCCTTTGCCGATGACCTGGACACGCCGCTGGCGACCATCACCGCGCCCCGCGCCATGGGGCCGCTGGGCGCGCTGCGTGCCGGCGGGACGGCGTGGTACCTTACCGAGACGCCGCACGGGCTGGAGGCGGGCGACCCGGTGACCGTGGCGGGGGTGACGGACCCCGGCTTCAACGGGAGCTTCACCGTGGCCTCCATCATCAGCGGAACGCAGTTCAGCGTGGCGCAGCCGGGGCTCCCGGACGCATGGCAGGGAGGCGGTGCGGTGGTCTCGGCGAACGGGGTGAACCGCATCTTCCGCCGGATGGAGAACTTTGGCCACCTGGGCCCGCCCGCGCAGAACGTGGGCACCAGCGACCACCTCCCCATCTTCTTCATCGTGTAGGACGGACGGGCCGGCGCGCCGCGCGGGCCTCCTTCCCCTTCCTCCCCCGTGACGGGATGAACGCACAACAGCTCGCCGCCCTGCTGCGCACCCAGGCCGCCGCCGCGCCGCACCAGATCCAGCTGAACGACGCCGCGCTGGGCACCACGGGGCTCGACGCCCTGGTGGAGAACGACCTGCGCCGCACGGACGGCACCCTGCTGCTCGTCGTGGACCCGGCGGCCATCCCGCAGAACCCGCCCGCCGCGGGGTTCACGCTCGAGGCCCAGGTGCCCGCGGGCATCCAGGGCTTCCTGGCGCTGGACAACCGCGACGCCGACGTGCGGTTCGCGTTCGACTCCGGCGGCGCGCTGGGCGTCCTGCTCACCGTCCACACCATGCAGGCGCAGGGAAACCCCGTTCCCTGGGTGTTCAGCCAGAGCTTCGCGGAGCTGGCGTACATGCCGTACGACTCGCTCACGCTCACGCAGCCGGAGCTGGTGCTTTCCACCGGCGGATCGGGGCTCCCCGCGGCGGGGTTCGCGTTCAGCGGCGGCCTGACGCTGGACGGGCTGTTCGGCACCATCGCCCAGTTCACGGGCGCGTCGAGCACCTACGCCCTGGCGGGGACGCTGGACCGCGAGACGGCGGGGCTGGAGTTCGACCTCACGGCGGACCTGGGGATCCCGTCGCTCGCCGTGGGCTCGCTCTTCAGCATGAACAAGGTGGGGGTGGGCGTGGCGCTCATCCCCGTCACGGGCGACGACGGCGCGGTGCAGCAGCTGGTGCAGATGTACCTGGGCGCCACGGTGCTCCTGCAGAACAGCAACGGCAACACGCTGTCGCTGGACCTGCGCGCCGCCGTGCCCCTGAACGCGCCCGGCGCGCCGGTGCTGCTGTTCACCATCCAGCCCACGCCGGGGTTCACGGCCTCGCTGAACTCGCTGGGCGCGCTGCTGGGCGGCGCCACGTGGGACGCGTTCTTCAACGGCCCCGCGGCCGTCCTCAAGCCGTACTTCGACACCTTCGGGCTGCTGGGCTACAGCACCACGTTCTCGCTGGCCGGCGCCGGCGTCACGAGCATCGGCGTGCAGGTGGGCACGCTGCAGCCGTGGACGATGTGGGGCAGCTACACCGTCACCCTGGCGGCGAGCTGGCAGATCCTCTTCCTGGGCGGGGGAAGCGCGTACAGCACCCTGGCGCTCTCGGCGGACTTCGCCTTCAACGGGCTGGAGTTCGAGATCCAGGTCACCGTCCCCAACCTCACCATCGCGGGAACGCAGAAGGGCGCGCCGCTCACCTACTCGCTGGACCAGCTCAACAAGGACGTGTTCGAGGGGGCGCTGAACCTGCCCCCGGGGCTGCTGACCGTGTCGGTGAGCGGCTTCAGCATCACCATCGCGGTGGCGCAAAAGACGTTCGGCATCGGCGCGGTGGTCACCGCCAGCGTGGCGCCGTTCGGCACGCCCGTGCTGGCCATCAACGACATGGCCGTGGGCGTGAACGTGGACGCGTCCGGCGCCAAGAACGTGTACACGGCCACGCTCTCGGGGCAGGTGGTGCTGGGCACCATCGCCGTGCAGGCCGACGCCACGGTGAGCAACGCGCCGGGGGTGGACACCGTCTTTTCGCTGCACCTGGTGAACGAGACGGTGGGGACGATGATCAACCACCTGGCCCACATGGTGGACCCCACCTTCGACATCAGCTTCGGCGACCCCTGGAACAAGCTGCTGGACATCTCGCTGGACGCGCTGGTGCTGCAGGTGAACCTGACCAGGGGCACGGTGTCGCTGGCGTACGACGCGCCGCTCATCGACCTGGGGTTCATCAGCATCACCAAGGTGGGGCTGCTGTACACGCAGGCGCAGGCCGGCAGGCCGTCGTCGGTGCAGATCGAGCTGGAGGGGACGCTGCTGGGGCAGCCCTTCGGCGTGGGGCAGGCCAACCCGCCGCTGGGGTGGGATGCCATCAACGACTCGCCCCCCGCCGTGCCCGGCGCGGGGAGCCAGCTGTTCGACCTGCAGTACGCGGGGCTGGGGCAGCACATCGGCTTTGCCACGCAGCCGGCCACGGTGCAGGACGTGATGAAGGCGCTGCGGGCCTCCGTGCTTCCCACGCAGCCGGGGGCGCTGCCCACCTTTGGCGGCAGCGGCGGGCTGCAGTTCCAGGAGGGAAGCCACTGGCTGATCGGGGCGCAGTTCAGCGTGATGGGCACAGTGGCCATCAGCGCCGTGTTCAACGACCCCAACCTGTACGGCATCCTCATCCAGCTCTCCGGCGAGAAAGCGAAGATCTTTGCCGGGCTGAGCTTCGAGATCCTGTACCGCAAGGTGACGGACACCATCGGGGTGTACCACATCGAGCTCAAGCTGCCGGATGCCATGCGCAACCTGCAGTTCGGCTCGGTGTCGGTCACGCTCCCCGTCGTCGTCCTGGACATCTACACCAACGGCAACTTCCGCGTCGACTTCGGCTTTCCCAAGGGGCTGGACTTCAGCAACTCGTTCTCGCTCCAGGTCTTTCCGTTCGTGGGGTACGGCGGGTTCTACTTTGCCCTGCTGGACGGGGCCACGAGCACCCGCGTGCCCGTCATCACCAACGGCACGTGGAGCCCCGTCATCGAGTTCGGCGTGGCGCTCTCGCTGGGCGTGGGAAAGACGGTGAACGCGGGGGTCCTGTCGGGCGGCATCACCGTGACGGTGATCGGCATCGTGCAGGGGGTGCTGGCGTGGTTCAACCCCACGGACTCGTCGCCCAGGGAGACGTACTACTGGCTGCAGGGCACGGTGGCCATCGTGGGGCGGCTGTACGCCACCATCGACTTCGCCATCATCCAGGCCAGCGTGGACGTGACGGCGTACGCCAGCGTCACGCTGACCATCGAGGCGCACCAGCCCATCTACATCGCCATCCGGGCGGGGGTGTCGGTGCGGGTGAGCGTAAAGATCGTCTTCTTCACCATCCACCTGTCCTTCAAGGCCACGGTGGAGGCGTCGTTCACCATCGGCAGCGCGAGCGCCACGCCGTGGAAGCTGGGGTCGGGGAACGGCGCGTCGCCCAACGCGCTCACGCGCTCCGTGCGCGGCGCGCGCACGCTGCACAGCACCGTCCCCCTGCACGCGGGGCTGCTCCGCGCCCTGATGCTGGCGTCGCTCCCGGACACGGACACCCTCACGGAGTGGCCGGCCGTCTGCGTGCTGCCGCAGGGGCCGCAGGACCTGCCCCTGTGGGCCCTCCCCGCCTTTACCAGGCCGGACGCGTGGACGCTGGCCACGGCCGTCCGCGCCGGCGGGACGACGACGTTCACCACGGTGACGCCGCACGACCTGCTGCCCGGGGACGCCGTGGTGGTGGCCGGGGTGGCGGACGGCTCGTTCGACGGCGCGTTCGCCGTCGTGTCGTCCCCGTCGGACAAGACGTTCACCGTGGCGCAGGCCGGGGCGGACGGCAGCAGCACGCAGGGCACGGTGACGTCCGCGGCCGCGGCGGGGACGGCGGCGGCGGTGATCCTGCTGGCCGTGGAGAACTCCATCGACCCCGGCGCGTCCACCCTGGCCGCCCACCGGCGGCTGGCGGGCGCGGACCCGGCCGGCGCGCCCTTCAACCTGCTCATGCAGGCCATGCTGGGCTGGGGGATCCACGCGGAGACGGTGTGGGGCCTGGCCGGCCTCGTCCGCACGTCCAGCGAAGTGACGGCCACGACGGCCGCCGCGCACCGCCTGTCCCTCGGCGACACGGTGGTGATCCTGGGGACGGCGGACGCCTCGTTCGGCGGCGCCTTCCGCGTCGCCTCCATCGTCTCGGCGACGACGTTCACGTACGCGCAGGCGGCGGCGGACGGGACGACGACGGGCGGCACGGCGCGGTACGCGGCGGCCTCCGTGCCCGTGGCCACGATTGCCCGGGCGAGCGGGGTGACGACGGTGACGACGTCGCTGGCGCACGGCTTTTCCGCGGGGGACCCCGTGTGGATGGCGGGCGTGGCGGACGCGGGCTTCGACGGCGGGTTCACCGTGGCGACGGCCGCGGACGCGACCACGTTCACCTACGCGCAGGCGGGGGCGGCGGATGGAACGAGCAGCGGCGGGTTCGCCGCGGCGCCGGGCGTGACGGCCGCGCAGCTGGGCGACCTGCAGAACCAGCTGCAGGACCCGGACACGACGGCGGCCGCGTTCGACTACGGCACGCTGACGAATTTCCTGGGCGCCAACTTCACGTTCCAGGTCACGCCGTCCGCCGACGCGAGCACGCAGACGGGGGTGGCGCTCTTTCCCATGGTGCCGGCCGTCACGCTCACGGACACGGCGGGGACGAACGTGAGCTTTGCCGCGCGGACGATGGTGGACGCCACCTACCAGGCCAAGGTGCAGGCCTACTTTGCCCTGCTGCAGCAGCAGTTCGACGCGCGCGGCGGGGGCGGCGCCACGGAGTCCGGCGCGGTGGAGGACGGGTCGGTGTCCATGGCCACCGTCGTCTTCTCGCAGTACTTCAGCATGCTGATGTCGCAGGGGGTCAAGGCGGCGCTGGACGCCCTGGCGCAGTACCCGTTCACCACGGGCGGCGCCGCCATGGGCATCGCGGACGTGGCCGCCGCCCTGGGCGACCCCACGCTGGCCGGCGACCCCCTGCGCGCCGTGCTCCCCAACCAGTCGCTCGCGGTGCTGAACGCGGGCGCCGTGTTCCCGCTGGACCACGTGGTGCACGCCATCCGCGCGGGCGAAACGTTCGCGGGCATCGCCGCGGCGCTCGCGGGCGCGGGGGCGCGGAACGCGGCGGGCGCGGCGTACGGCGCGGGAGACCTGCTGGCCGCCAACGGCGACGCGCAGGGCATCCTTACCCCCGGCGCGGCGCTGCCCTTCTCCGGCCTGGCGTACACCACGCAGGCGGGCGACACGCTGAACGCCGTGAGCGTGCGCATCCTCCTGCGCGCGGCGGGCAACGACACGCTGAACGCGCTCGCGGGGCTGGGGAGCGCCACGGACGCCACGGTGGCCGCCAACCCGTCGTACACGGCCACGCAGGTGCTCGCCCCGGGCACGGCGCTCGTCATCCCCGGGACGACGTACACCACGCTCCCGGGCGACACGCTGAATTCCATCGCCGTGGCCCAGGGCGCCACGGACGTGGCGGCGTACGCGGCGGAGATCGTCCAGCTGAACCCGGAGCTCACCGTCACGGATCCCGCGACGCAGCAGGTGCCGGGGACGGTGCTGGTGCTGCCCGCCGGCGCGTACCTCACCGTCACGGGCGACACGCTCACCTGGGCGGCGGCGTACGGCGTGGCCGCGCGGCAGGGCACGTTCGACCTGGCGACGTACGTGGCGGCGCTGCTGGCGCTGAACACGGGACTGACAGTGACGGACCCCGCCGCGGCGCAGCCCGCGGGCACGGCGCTGGTGCTGCCGCCCGTGACGCGCGTGCTGGCCGTGGGCGACACCATCCGCTCCCTCGCGGTGACGATGATCACCACGGCGGAGGGGGTGGGCGCGGCGCTGCTGGCCGTCCCGGCGTCCACCCCGCTCCTGGCGCCGCGGGGGACGCTGGCGGCGCCGCTGCGCTACCCGGCCCAGGCGGCGGACACCTTCGCGGGGATCGCGGGGCTCTTCGACCTCACCATCCAGGACGTGGCCGACGCGGCGCTGGAGGCGGGCGCCGTGTTCGCCCCGTCGCAGGCCCTCACCATCACCGCCGTGCCCGCGCTGCGCACGGCCACCCTGCAGGCCGGGCTGCTGACCGAGGCGGAGTGGAACAACGCGTCGGGGATGGTCTCGCGCTTCCTGCTGAGCGGGCTGCGCATTCCCGACCCGGCGGACCCGGACTTTGCCGCGCTGAGCGTGGCGGACCTGGCCAACCCCGCCAACCTGGCCGGCATCGTCACCCGGCCGCTCTTCGCGCTCACGGGGCAGCAGTACCCGGTAACCGCCCCCGCGCCGTCCGGCTACACGGTGACGCTCACGAACACGCCGGACGTCCCCTGGCTGCGGCTGAACGGCGGCGCGTCGCTCAGCTTTACCCTCACGGCGGACCAGCAGGCGCTGCTGGACACGGTCGCCACGACGGCCGTGGACCCGCAGCTCTCGGGGACGTCGCGGCTGGCGCTGTTCCAGATGGTGCCCCCGCGCGTGGCCCTGCAGAACCACGTGACCTGGCAGGCCGCCGCCGCGCCCCTGGCGTGCGAGGGCGGCGGCGGGGTGACGGGGAGCCCCAGCGTGTGGATGTTCCCCGACGCGCTCGTGACGCAGATCACGGCGGCGGCCGCGGCGGGCTCGGACATGCTGTACGAGCTGGTGACGGCCCGCCACACGGACCCCGGGCAGGGCGTGGACGCCACGGAGGCCGGGTGCTACGGCTGGGGGACGCGGGTGGACTTCACCGTGTCCCTTCCCGTGACGGACGGCCCCGCGCCGGCGGCCGCCAACGCGGTGGTCGTGGGCGGCGCGGACGACACGGGCGCGGCGCTCCTGCAGCAGCTGTACGCGTACCTGGCCCCGCCGGGGGCGGAGGGCGCGTCCCTTTACCTGCTCTACACGCCCAACCCGGCCGCGGGAAGCAGCAGCGGACTGGCGAGCGACGTGCTCGACTCCGCGAAGACGTTCCTGCTGCGCACCAACCTGTCCACGCTCACGCACAGCGGGGGGATGACGCTGCGCGCGCTGGCGGCGGCGGACCCCACCTCCATCGACGCGGCGCTCCTTTCGTCGCCCGCGGACTTCATCGCGCTGCTGTGGGAGGCGAGCATCACCCGCTCCGGCGGGTTCTACCTGAGCTACGTGACGTCGGAGG
>NZ_DASURI010000737.1:0-2608 GCF_036280135.1 Longimicrobium sp. | reverse complement strand
CGGGGGCTGGGGTCGGTGACCGGGCGGCGGCTCAAGCGCGAGCTGCAGATGGCGCCGTTCACGGGCGTGGCGGACGTGGTGGAGCGGTTCGACGTGGAGCACGGGCTGCGGGCCCTGGCTGCGGCGGGCGCGTTCCGCTCGTGGATCGACGGCGGCCCGCGCCAGGCGCTGTGGACCGTGCTGGGTGAGCTGCGCACCCGCCGCAGCGGCGGTCCGCTGGCCCCCGCCGTGCCGTCCACGGCGCAGCTGCCGCAACTGGCGGAGACGGAGCGCACGCTCATGTCGCACCACGTCACGGGGTTTGACATCGACGGCCACCCCATGCGCCACCTGCGCGACTACCTGCGGGAGATGCGCATCGCCGCGCTGGAGGACCTGCGCGCGCCGGAGCGAAAGCACGGCGAGCGCGTGACGGCGGCCGGCATCGTCATCGTGCGGCAGCGGCCGGGCACGGCCAAGGGCTTCGTGTTCGTGGGGCTGGAGGACGAGACGGGGCGGGTGGACGTGATCGTGACCCCGCAGCTGTACGAGAAGGAGCGCGAGATCATCAACCGCAGCGGCATCCTGGCCGTGCGGGGCCGCATCGGAAAGGAGGACGGCGTGGTGAACCTCAAGGCCGAGGCGTTCTTCCCCCTGCGCCTGGACCACGCCGCCGCCGTCGTCCCCTCCCACGACTACCACTGAGGTGGGGGGAGGCGAGGAAGCTCAGGCCGCCGACTTGTCCCGGGCCGGCGGCGGAGGCGCTTCCTTCCAGCCCTGACTGATCAATTCGCGGTGGAGGTCCTGGAGCATCGCGAAATACTTGTCGAGGTCCCGGTCGCACGCATCCCAGATACGCTGCCGGACTTCATGCAACTCATCGAGCGCTTCGTCCACGGCATTGTGGCCTTCCGTCATTCGTCCCTCCCGAGCAGGTCCAGCGGAGTAACGAGCCTGGGAACATGCAGACCCAGGCGAGCGTTGATCCGCAGAATGTGAGCCGCCTTGTTAGGATTCGCGAGATGTTTGCAGTTCCACGTCAGAAGGAAATCACAATGGTGATAAGAAGCAAGAGCCAGGTGAGTGGCATCCCCTGATGTGGGCTTCGCAGGCATGAGCTTGTTTCGCAGATACATGAACACAATCTCCGCAACATCGGCATTAGGAATGACGATGGGGATTTCCCGCAGGAGATCCATCCTCACCATGGCGCGCTCGCCCGTTCCCCCGGCGAGCTCCAGCAGCACGGTGGAGCTGGTGATGAGGTCGACGTTCATCCTGGCCTGCTCCCACCAATCCCTTGTCGCGCCCCGCCTCGCAACCATCTCAGGTTGGGGGCGCGTTTCGTAATAGAAGTTCGGGATGGTGGTCTCGACGTAGACGCGTGGCTTCGGCATGCGCGAAGCTAATGGCGTGCACAGCCACGCTGGAAGACCGCGTGCGAACACGGCCAACGGCTGAACAACCTGTTCGGCACGTGTCGGAAAGCGGATGGGATGTGGGGTGTTGCGAGGCGCTTCGGGCAGGATGGACGAAAAGAGCGCCCATGGGATGGGCGCTCACTCGGCGATCAGAGGGATGGTAGTCGTCCTCGGCTCAGGCGGGGTCTGCCCAGGCCTCCACGCGCAGGCCCGGCACGCGCCGGAACTCGCGCAGGTTGCCCGTGACCATCGTGAGCCCGTGCAGCATGCACGTGGCCGCGAGCCACAGGTCGTGCGGTCCGATGGGGGTACCCCGCACGGCGAGGTCCGCCTTGAGCTGCGCGTGCAGGCGCGCCACGGCCCCATCGATCCCCAGCACCTCGAACCGCGACAGCAGGGCCTCGGCGACGGCGGCGCGGCGGTTTCGCACGGACGGATCCGTGGCCCGGTGCACGCCGAACAGGATCTCGCTGACCGTAATGGCGGAGATGAACGCCTCCTCGCCCGCGCGGCCCCGCACGCGCGCCGCGAGGTCCAGGTGCCCCCGCTCCGCCTCGATGAGCACGCTGGAGTCGATCAGGAGCCCCATGGGTCACTGAAGTCGTCGTCGCCGGCGAGCGGGCGTCCGGATTCGAGGTCACGGGCAAACGCCTCGGCCTCGTCGGGGGCAAGGCGGGGCAGGGACGCGAACAGGGCCGGCAGGTCCTCGGCGCGTACGCCGCGGGCAACCGGGATGAGCCTGGCCATGGGTTTTCCTCCGCGCATGAGCGTGATCTGCTCTCCGCCGTACGCCACACGGTTGACGTACTCGGAAAAGTTGCGGGCAACGTCGGTAACGCTGGCGTCGGGCATGAGGGTCTCCTGGATCGATGCAATCCGATTCAGGAGGATATCAGATTTTGCGTATACCATCAAGTGCCTCCGCGCTGACCCGGGGTGAGGGGGAGCTGGCCTTTGGGTGAACGAACTGTACAGCCCTGGAAGCACCCGCGGAACCCCGCGGGCGAACACGGCCAGCGGCCGAACAACCTGTTCGGCACGTGTCGGAAAGCGGATGGGTTCAGAGGCTTGAGCAGTACCGGGTGGTGATCCGCTACGCGCCCGCACCCATTCGGCCACGTGCGGACTTGTTCGAGAACGGCAGAAAGATCAGGTGGCGTGCGGTAAAGCGGGTGAAACAGGAGTCAGGCGAGCACCCGCAGCGATCC
>NZ_DASURI010000736.1:0-4197 GCF_036280135.1 Longimicrobium sp. | reverse complement strand
ATCGAGCGGCCGCAGATGACGGCGGCGGCGGGCCTGTACAACGTGGTGCGGCAGGTGTTCGGCAGCATCGGCATCTCGCTGGCGGCGGCGGAGCTGGCCCGTGGTACGGGCAAGTACCACGCGGTGCTGGCGGAGCACGTGACGTACACGAATCCCGCGGCGGTGTCGTGGATCGCGCGGGTGACGGCGGCCATGCAGGCCAAGGGCGCCGACGCGGCCACGGCGGGACGGCAGGCGCTGCGGATGCTGGACGGGCAGATGGTGCGGCAGGCGGCGGTGCTGGCCTACAACCACATCTTCGTGCTGATCGCCATGCTGTTCGTGATCTCCGTGCCCCTGGTGCTGCTCCTGTCCGCGGGCGGCGGCGAAGTGTCGCACGAGATGGTGGGCGAGTAGGGGACGGATCCGGAAGGATCCAGTGGGGAAGGGGAGTCTGCCGGGAGGCGGAGCGCCCCCCTCCCCGACCCTCCCCCACAAACTGCGTGGGGGAGGGAGGTGGGTCCGAGAGGGAGGGCACGCCGTGTCCCCGATTCAGTTCTCCCCCTCCCCCGCGAAGCGGGGGCAGGGGGCAGGGGGCCGGGGGGAGGGGGCCCTCCGCGGACGGTAGAAGCCCGGTCCGCGCTCCAGAGCCCGAGCCCGAGATGAAGTAGACGCATCCCGGCGGCATTCACGCCGCCTTTGGACGATATGAGACGGCTACACGGAAAGATTCGGCCGATGAACATCAACAAGATCGCGGCATCCGCGGCCGCCCTGGCGCTGTGGGCCCTGCCCGCGGCCGCGCAGACGGCGCCGCAGCCGCTCTCGCTGGGCGAGGCCGTGCAGCGCGCGGCCACGCAGACGGCCGGCGTCGCCATGGCCGGCGAGCGCACGGCGCAGGCCGAGGCCCGCGTGGGCCAGGCCCGCGGCGCCCTGCTGCCGCAGGTGAGCGCCACCAGCGGCATGCTCAACCACACCTTCAACGTCGACGCCATGGGCATCACCCTGCCCGCGGCGCCCGGCACCACTCACGAGCCGCTCATCGGCCCCGTGGACCAGTTCGACGCGCGGCTGCACCTGCGCCAGGCGCTGTTCGCCCCGGCGGACCTGCTGCGCGCCCGCGCCGCCCGCACGGCCGTGGCCGGCAGCGAGGCCGAGGAGGAGCTGGTGGCGCAGACGGCCGCCCAGCGCGCCGCCGGCGCGTACCTGGCCGCCGCCCGCGCGCAGGCCACCCTGCAGGCGCGCGAAGAGGACGCCCGCTTGGCGGGCGAGCTGCTCTCCCTGGCCGAGGCGCAGCTGGAGGCCGGGGTCAGCACGGGCATCGACGTCGTCCGCGCCCGCACCCAGAAGGTCACGGCCGACGGGCAGGTGCTGCTGGCCCGCACGGCCGCCGAGCAGGCGCAGATCACGCTGGCCCGCGCCATGGGCATGGCGCCGGATGCGCGCTTTGCCCTCACGGACGGGCTGGAGGCGGCACCCGTCCTGGGCCTGGTCCCCGCGGAGGCGGACAGCGCCGTGGCCGTGGCGCTGGACCGCCGGCCGGAGCTGCGCCAGCTGGCCGCCACCACGGCGGCCGCGCAGGCCAGCCGCCGCGCCGTGCGCGCCGAGCGGCTGCCGCGGCTGGACCTGGTGGCCGACTGGGGCGCCAGCGGCCTGCACGCCACGGACGCCATCGCCACCCGGCAGATCGGCGTGGCCGTGTCGCTGCCCATCGTGGACGGGCTGGGCCACGAGGCGCGCCTGCGCGAGCAGGACGCCCGGCTGCGCGAGGCGGCGCTCCGCGCGGCGGACCTGCGCCAGCAGGTGACGGCCGAGGTGGACGCGGCCCTGCTTTCGCTGGCGACGAGCGCGCAGCAGGCGCAGATCGCCGACCAGCGCGTGCAGCTGGCCCAGGAGGAGCTGTCCCAGGCGCGCGAGCGCTTTACCAGCGGCGTGGCGGGCAACGTGGAGCTCATCGGCGCGCAGGCGTCGCTGCTGCACGCCCGCGACGCCGTCATCGAGGCCCACTTTGCCCAGTCCGCCGCCGCGGTGGACCTGGCCCGCGCCGTCGGCATGGCCCAGGAGGTACGATGAGCAGCACGACGATCGAACGACATTCCACGAGCACCCGCACGGCGGGGGAGACGCAGATGCAGAGCAACGAGACGGCCGCTCCCGTAAAGGGCGGCGGCCGCAAGCGGGTGGTGCTGGCCCTGGTGGGGCTGGCCGTGCTGGTGCTGGCCGCCTGGGGCGTGAACCGGTGGATGTGGAGCCGCACCCACGTCAGCAGCGACAACGCGCAGGTGGAGGGGCACATCACCCCCGTGCTGGCGCGCACGGGCGGCTTCGTGGGCGAGGTGCGCGTGACGGACAACCAGGCCGTCAAGGCCGGCGACACGCTCGTGGTGCTGGATGACCGCGACCTGCGCGCCCGCCTGGCCCAGGCCGAGGCGGAGCTGGCCGCGCTGCTGGCCACCGTGGGCACGGAGGGCCGCGTGGGGCAGGCCGAGGCGCAGGTGGGCGCCGCCCGCGCCAGCGCCAGCGCCGTGAGCGCGCAGATCGCCCAGGCCCGCGCCGGGGCGGACAAGGCCCACGCGGACCTCACCCGCATCGAGACGCTGGCCGCGCGCAACATCGTGAGCCAGCAGCAGCTGGACGCCACCCGCGCCGCCGCCCAGGCCGCGGACGCGCAGCTGCTGGCGGCCCAGCGCACCGCCGCCGCCGCGCAGGAGCAGGTGGCCGTGGCCCAGGCCGGCCTGCAGGGTGCCGACGCCCGGGTGGCCGCCGCCCGCGCCGCGCGTGACCAGGTGGCGCTGCAGCTGAGCTACACGCGCGTCATCGCCCCCGCGGACGGCGTCATCGCCAAGCGCGGCGTGGAGGCGGGGCAGCTGGTGCAGCCCGGCCAGCCGCTGATGACGGTGGTGCCCCTGCGCGACGTGTGGGTGGTGGCCAACCTGAACGAGACCGACATCGCCGACGTGCAGCCCGGCGACCAGGTGGAGTTCACGGTGGACGCGTACCCCGGCCGCGCGTTCCACGGCCGCGTGGAGAGCCTGAGCCCGGCCACGGGCGCCAAGTTCAGCCTGCTGCCGCCGGACAACGCCACGGGCAACTACACCAAGGTGGTGCAGCGCATCCCCGTAAAGATCCGGGTGGACGAGTCGCGCGCGGACGCGGCGCACCCGCTGCGCCCCGGCATGAGCGCCGAGGTGGTCGTCTCCACCGGCACCGCGCAGCACGCGCAGGTCGCCGGCCGCTGATCAACCGATGCGGGGTGGATTCCATCCGCCCCGCGTCCCCTGACCGACGACGCTCCGCCCTCGCACGGCTTGCCCGCGCGGGGGCGGGGCGGCTCTATTTGCGCCCATGCCGAACGAATCCATCTCCCTGCTCGCGCTGGCGGGCGTGTTCCTGGCGTCGGCCCTGGGCGGCGGCGTCAACGCCATCGCCGGCGGGGGCACGCTGCTGACGTTTCCCGCGCTGGTGGCCATGGGCGTGCCCGCGCTCACGGCCAACGCCACCAGCACCGTGGCGCTGTGGCCGGGCGCCCTCAGCAGCATGTGGGGCTACCGCGGCGAGCTGCGGGGCGCGCGCGCCTGGGTGGTGCGCCTCACGCTGCCCAGCATCCTGGGCGGCGCGGCGGGGGCGGCGCTGCTGCTGCGGACCCCCGCGGACCGCTTTGCCCGCATCGTCCCGTTCCTCGTCCTGGGCGCCACGCTGCTGTTCCTGGCGCAGGGCCCGCTCATGCGCCGGCTGCGGGCGCGCGGCGGCGGGGCGGGGAAGCCCGCGGCGCTTTCGGAGGACGGCGATCCCGACGTGGCGCCGTGGCTGTTCGTCCTGGCGCAGTTCGGCATCGGCGTGTACGGCGGATACTTCGGCGCGGGGATCGGCATCCTGATGCTGGCCGGCCTGGGGATGATGGGCTTTACGAACATCCACCGGATGAACGGGCTCAAGAACTGGGGCGCCGTCTGCATGAACGTGGTGGCGGCGATGATCTTTGCCTTCAGCGGGATCGTGAACTGGCCCGTGGCGCTGGCGATGGCCGTCGGCGGGCTGCTGGGGGGCTACGCGGGGGCGCGGGTGGCGCAGCGCGTGGGCCAGCAGCGCGTGCGGACGGCCATCATCTGCATCGGCCTCGCGTCGTTCCTGTTCCTCCTCTTTCGCCCGCTCTGAGTCCGAGAGCAACTGCGAACTGCATTCTCACGCAGAGGGAGCAGGGGCAGCAGAGTACTTCAT
>NZ_DASURI010000735.1:0-11097 GCF_036280135.1 Longimicrobium sp. | reverse complement strand
GGAAGCCGTTCAAGGTTGCCATGATCGCGTGTCTGCGGAAGCTGCTGGTGATCCTGAACACGATGGCGCGCACGAATACACCCTGGAATCCGGCGATCGCGGCCACCGTCTGAAACACAGTTGCTGAGGAGCCGCCGCGCGATTTCGATCCCGGCAGGGTCCATGGCGGCGACGAAGGATCTTGCCCGCGAAACGTGAGGCCGGCTTCCGTGCTGGAAGCCGGCCTCATGATTCGCACACAAGATCCTCCGGTCGCCGCCGGAGTTCCGTCGTGACGAACGTCTTCGTGGCTCCTTCAGGATGACGCGGCCCGGAAATGCAGTCTCCCTGCACCCGCCGAGAACGGGGCCCGTGCACGGGCGAGTGCCGGGCGCGGCGCGACCAGATTCTTCCGCCGGCGCATCCGTCGCGGGACGGATCCAGCCGCGCCGACGTCAGAATGACAGCACGGGACGCATCCCGTTGTCGCGGTTTCTTTTCGTCGCGGTTCGTCTTCCTTTGCTACCAGCCCATGCGCTCGCGGAGGCCGGTCACGTGGGCGACGTGGTGCCGGCCGTGCCACGCGTACAGCCCGAGCACGTAGTCCAGCCGCATCCGCCCGTTCTCGGGGTGCTGGACGGTGCGCGACCACGCGTCGTCGGGGAGGGAGCGCAGCAGGACCACCCAGCGCGCGTGCAGCGCCTCCAGCAGCGTGAGCGAGACCTCCACGGGCGTGTCGCGCGAGTCGTCCAGCAGGGCCCAGGCCCCCTCGTCGTACGGCTTGATGACGGGATCGGTCTCCGTGAGGCCCAGCTTGACGCGCGTGTAGGCGTTCAGGTGGCTGTCGGGCAGGTGATGCACCACCTGGCGCACCGTCCACCCGCCGTCGCGGTACGGCGTGTCCAGCTGCGCATCGGACAGTCCCGCCACGGCCTCGCGCAGCCGCGCCGGCGTTTGTGCGATCTGCTCGATCCACGCGGCGCGCTCATCCGCCCCGATCTCTCCCTCCACGCGAAAGCGGCCCACGGGAAAACGCGGGTCCACCGCCCCTTCGGTCATCGTCATCTCCCAACGCTCCGGGTCCAGGGAAATGCCGGCCCGTGCCGGCGGGCGACAAGGTAGCGGATGGAGCGCATCCGCCCAAGCACGAAGGCGGGCCCGGAGACATGCCCCGGGCCCGCCCTGACGTCCATCGACCTGATCGAGGTTCCGTACCGTCCGTACCCCGTACCTTCGTACCGCCGTTTAGAACACGCTGACGTTGATGTACTTGCGCGGGTTCTGGCGGATGTCCGTCGTCAGCTGGTTCAGGCTGGTGACTGCGGCGTTCATGTTCTGGTACAGCTCGTCGTCACGCGTGAGCCGGCCCAGCGTGCCCTCGCCGCTGTCCACGCGCTGCATGAGCGTCGCCAGCGACTGGCTGGCCTGCTGCAGCGAGCCCGTGGCCGCGTCCAGGCGGATGGACATGCTGTCCGTCCGGGCGATGGCGCGGGCCAGCTCCGGCTGGTTCACGGCCGCCACCGTGCCCTCCAGCCCCTGCGCCGAGCGCTGCAGGCTGCTGGTGAGCGCGTTGAGCTGCGACCGCTGATCCGTGGCCAGCTGCGTGAGCTGGACGAGCAGCTGCTGCATCTGCTGCGCGCTGGCGCCCACGGCGCTGATGGTCTGCTGGTTGAGCAGCTGCTGCGCCCGGATGAGCACCGTGTCGGCGTTGGCGCCCAGCGTCTCGACCGTGCCCGTGAGCGTGGGCGAGTCCGCCGAGGGCAGCATGGCGCCGTCCTGCAGCTCTGCCTTGCTGGAGCCGGGGATGATCTCGGCCACCATGCTCTGCAGGATGCCGCCGGAGACGATGGAGACGCGCGAGTCCGCCGGCACCTTGTAGCCGGGGTCGTGCTGCAGCTCCATGGTGATGCGCACCCCGCTTCCGTCGATGACGAAGTCGCGGATGCGGCCGATGTTCACGCCCTTCATCTGCACGGGGTCGCCCTTGCGGATGCCGCCCGCGTCCTGGACCACCGTGGACACGTAGTAGCGGCCGCGGAACGTGCCCGGGTCGGTGAGCGCGAAGAGGGCCGCGAGCACGGCCAGGATTCCCACCACCACGAAAATGCCTACGTGCACCTCGCGGCGCGGCGTGCGTACGGGAGCCATCGCCCGGAGCTCCTCCTGGGAAAGTCGGTTACGAGGCGCGGCCGGAGCCGCGCCGTCGGCGCGCTGAATCATACGGTCTCAATCAGGTCGGAGTCAGGGACGTCCCGCTCCAGGAAGGCGCGCACGAGCGCGTCGTCGCTGCTGCGGAACTCGTCTGCGGTGCCCACGAAGCGGATGCGGCCGTGGTCCAGCATGGCCACCCGGTCGCTGATGGGCAGCGCCCCCTCGATGTCGTGCGTCACGATGATCGACGTGACCCCCATCTCCTCGGCGAGCTGGGCGATCAGCCGGTGGACCACGGTGCCGTTCACGGGGTCCAGCCCCGTCACCGGCTCGTCGTACAGCAGGATTTCGGGCCGGCCCACGATGGCCCGCGCGATCCCCACGCGCTTCCGCATTCCGCCGGACAGCTCCGACGGCAGCTTGCCCAGCACCTTGGCCGGGTCCAGGTTCACGTGCTCCAGGGCCGTGGAGACCTCGGCGGCCAGCCGGCGCGCGCCCAGGTCCCGCTGCTCCTCGTCGCTCAGCCCCTGCGCCACGTTCTCGAACACGCTCATGGAGTCGAAGAGCGCGGCGTTCTGGAACACGTAGCCCACCTTGCGGCGAATGCGCGCCAGCGACTGCCGGTTGGCCATGGCCACCGAGTCGCCGTCCACGATGATGTCGCCGTGGTCGGGAAGGATGAGGCCGATGGTGGTCTTGAGCAGCACGCTCTTGCCCGTGCCCGAGTGGCCCACCACCGAGATGGTCTCGCCGCGCCCCACCGTGAGCTCCACCCCCGCCAGCACGGGGTGGTCGAACCGCTTGTATACGTCCTGGTACTCCACCATCGCGTCGCCGCTCATCGTCATCCCTCCTCAGTTGAGCAGCAGCGGGGGAAACAGCGCGTCCAGGAACAGCACCGCCAGCGTCATGGTCACGACGGCCGACGTGGTGTACCGACCCACGCCCTCGGCGCCGCCCCGCGTGGCCAGGCCCATGTGGCTGGCGACGAGCGGGATGACGAGGCCAAAGACGAGCGCCTTGGACAGCGAGTAGAACAGGTCCCAGTTGTGCCAGAACAGCCCGGCGCCGTACAGGAACGAGCGGTAGCCCAGCCCGGCCGTGAGCTGCGCGGCGAACATGCCGGCGAACAGGCCCACGGCGTCGGCGATGGCCACCAGCACGGGCACGGCGATGATGCCGGCCAGGATGCGCGGGGCCACCAGCGTGCGCACGGGGTCGCGTCCCAGCGAGTGCAGGGCGTCGATCTGCTCCGACACCTTCATGGTGCCCAGCTCGGCCGTGATGCGCGCGCCCACCCGGCCAATGAGCACCACGGCCGTAAGCACGGGGCCCAGCTCCAGGATGATGCTGCTGGTGACCACGCTGCCCAGGATGTACAGCGGCACGCTGCCCGTGAACTGGTAGCCGCCCTGCTGCGACGTCACGATCCCCGCGAGCGTGCCCGTCACGAGCACGATGGGGATGGAGCCGATCCCCATCCAGTAGATCTGGCCGGCGATCTCGCGCATGGGGATGCGGCCGGTGAACAGGTACACCAGCGAGCGCCACACCAGGTTGGCCATGCCCCCGGCGTGCTCGAAGAACCGCTCCGCCCCGCGGCCCACGGCGCCCAGGCGCCGGATGTGCCACGGGCTGGGGCGCATGGGGCGCCCCGGAGCCGGCTGGTTTTTCGCGACGCCGCCCGCCTGGGCCGGCTCCTCGCGCGTGGTCTGCATGCTCGATCTATCCAAAGAAAGCCGGCCTCTCCGTCGAGGTCCGGTAGCACCCTTCGCCACTCGAAGGTGCGCTGATACCCGCCTGGGCGCGCCGCGTTCACCGCATCCACGTCCTGTCCCACGTCGATTACGTGGCAGGCTCCGTCCGCGGATCGCCGCGCGCCCCTCTTTGTCGTCAAAAAGCCGGAATTCCGGCTCTCCTTCACTGTCCGAAAGATAATGAGCCAAGATCGTTCAGTC
Organism: Longimicrobium sp.; assembly: GCF_036280135.1. Lineage (GTDB taxonomy): Bacteria > Gemmatimonadota > Gemmatimonadetes > Longimicrobiales > Longimicrobiaceae > Longimicrobium. Next base: position 7,009 of record NZ_DASURI010000735.1, on the reverse strand, counting down.
AATACTAAACGTACTACACAGATGCTTAATCAGTTTCCAATAATCAACTCAACCGTTTGCAATATAACACTTTAGATGATCTCGCGCGACCACGCGGGGGTCCGCAGGGCCCGTGCTGGACTGATCCGGGAACGGCCCTCCCCCAGCCGAAGCGAATGAATTCGCCGCTGGAAAGGCACAAAGTCCGCCTGCGCGGACTGCCCCAGCAGACGTCGTGTCGTGTGCACCGGTGGCGGCCGCCGAGCCGTTGAAGCCTCACGCAGTTTGTGAGGCTTTCCGCAGTCGTTGCGGCGGCTTCAGCCGCTCCGGCCCGGTACCGGCCGTTCCGGATCAGACCATCGGCGGAGGGGACCCAACTCGTGCACCCGGCATCCCTCCCCTCCGCCGATCTCCGTCCGCCGACCCGCCTCCATCACCTGCTCCGCCGATCAGTCTTCGTGGATCAGCCCCGCCGATCCACCTCCGCCAATCGCCCTCGACCTACGCCATCCCCGGCGAGGGGTTGGGGCCGATGTCCGTGCGCAGGGCCGGCTCGGGCTCCGGCTCGCGGCGCACACGGGCGGGCTCGTGCGGCACCGTGCGATCGTGTCCGCCGCCGTGCCCATGGCCGCCGCCGTGCCCGCCCGTACCGGACGAGCCACGGAAACGTCCCATGAAGCCCTCGCGCATCTCGTCCAGCAGCTCCCACACGGTGGGGATCACCAGCAGGGTGAGCAGGGTGCTGGTGAGCACGCCGCCGATGATGGCGATGCCCATGGGCGCCCGGAACTGCGCGCCCTCGCCCTCGCCCAGGGCCACGGGCAGCATGCCCGCGATCAGGGCGAACGTCGTCATCAGGATGGGGCGCAGGCGGATGGCGCCGGCCTCGATGAGCGCCTGCCGCCGGTCCAGCCCGCTTTCCTTGCCCCACTTGGCAAAGTCCACCAGCAGGATGGCGTTCTTGGCCACGATGCCCATGAGCATGATGATGCCGATCATGCTCATCAGGTTCAGCGTGCTGCCCGCCAGCCACAGCCCCAGCACCACGCCGATGAGCGAGAGCGGCAGCGACAGCAGGATGGCCAACGGGTCCAGGAAGCTGCCGAACTGCACCACGAGGATCAGGTACATCAGCATCACCGCCACGCCCAGGGCGAACATGATGCGGCCGAACACCTCGTTCTGGTCCTCCGTGTCGCCGCCGAAGCTGCGGTTGTAGCCCACGGGCATGCGGACGTTCTCGTCCAGCCGCTTGGTGATGTCGCTCACCACCTCCGAGAGCGGGCGGCCCTCGGTGTTGGCCTCCACGTTGATCACCCGCTCGCGGTCCAGGTGGTTGATCTGCGCGGGGCCCAGCTCGCGCGACACCGTGGCCACCTGGCCCAGGGGCACCGTCACGGGCCCCTGCGGCCCCTGCAGGGGGATGGGCACCTGCTCCAGGTCCGCCGTGCGGGCGCGCGACTCTTCCGTGAAGCGGATGTACACGTCGCGCGTCTCGCCGCTGGGGTCCACCCAGTCCCCCACGTCGATCCCCGCGAACGCCGGCCGAAGGGCCTGCGCCACCTGCGCCGCCGTCACCCCCAGCGAGCCGGCCAGGCCGCGGTTCAGGTCCACCGTGAGCTCCGGCTTCTGCCCCTTCGTCGACAGGGAGATGTCCACGGCGCCGGGCACCTGCTGCACCTGGGCCTGCACCTGCTCTGCCAGCCGGTTGAGCACGGCGATGTCGGGGCCCTGCAGCTGGATCATGATCTGCTTTTGCCCGCCGAAGTTGCCCGTGGCCAGGGCCGCCGTGGCGCCGCCGATGCCCTTGGCCCGCTCGCGCAGGGAGCTGGCGATCTCCTCCTGCCCCCGCTCACGATCGGCCTTGGGCTGCAGGCGCACGTACACGTTGCCCTGGTCCACCGAGCCGCCCTGCCCGCCGATGGTGGTGTAGGTGTAGCGCACCTCGGGGATGGCGCGGGCCATGGCGGCCACCTCCTCCGCCTTGAGCCGCGTGTACTCCAGGCTGCTTCCCGGCGGCGTGTCGATCTCCACCTGGAACTCCGAGTTGTCGTCCTTGGGAAAGAACTCGAAGCCCAGCTTGCCGCCCGCCGGCGCCACGATGATGGCGCCGATGATCCCCATGAACGCCATCACGCCCACCCCGCCCTTCATCAGCCCGCCCGCCAGGCCGCGGGGGAACTTGACGAAGGTAAGGACCAGCACGGCCACGGCGATCACGGCCGTCACGGCCAGGAACGCGTAGATGCCCTTGGCCGGCACCACCAGCGCCCCGATGAACGTGCCGATGGCGATGAGGATCATGGCCAGGGCGTGGTCCAGCGCCCACGCGATCACGCGCTTGTAGTTCTCCGCCCGCCGGTCGAACCAGCGGTTGAAGCTGTCCAGCCAGCGGGTGATGAACCACTTCTCGTGCTCCTCGCGGTGCGGGTCCGGCCAGTACGCGCTGAGCATGGGGTCCAGCGAGAACGACACGAACAGCGACACGAGCACCGAGCACGCGATGGTGAGCGCGAACGGGGCAAACCACTGCTCGGCCAGGCCGCCCATGAAGGCGATGGGCACGAACACGCAGACGATGGAGAACGTCGTGGCCGCCACGGCCATGCCGATCTCGTCCGTCCCCTCCCGCGCGGCCGTGTAGTGGTCCTTTCCCATCTCCACGTGCCGCACGATGTTTTCTCGAACGACGATGGCGTCGTCGATGAGGATGCCGATGGCCAGCGACAGGCCCAGCAGCGACATCGTGTTGAGCGTGAAGCCGAAGAACAGCACGGCCACGAAGCTGGCCAGCACCGACACGGGCAGCGCCAGGCCCGTGATGACGGTGGACCGCCACGAGTTCAGAAAGAGGAACACCACCAGCACCGTGAGCAGGGCGCCCTCCACCAGCGTCTGCTGCACGTTGCGGACGGAGTTGGCCACCCGCTCGCCGGAGTTGCGCACGACGTCGAGCTTGGCGCCCGCCGGCACCGTCTTTTGCACCTCGTCCACGGCCGCGATGACGGCGTTGGCCACGGCCGTCGTGGAGTAGCCCTGCGACTTGACGATGTCGATGCCCACGGCCGGCTGGCCGTTGAACAGGGCCAGCGACCGCGCCTCCTCCGTCCCGTCGCGCACGCGCGCCACGTCGCCCAGGCGCACGGGCGCCCCCTGCGGCGAGGCGACGACCAGCTGCGCGAACGCCTGCGGGTCCGTGAGCCGGCCGCGCAGCCGGATGGTGCGCTCCTCCAGCTGCGTGTTGAGCCGGCCCACGGGCGCGGCCAGGTTCTGCGTCTGCAGGGCCTGGACGACCTGGGGCATGCTCACCCCGGCGGACTGCATGCGCGTGGGGTCCACCTCCACGCTCAGCTCGCGCTCGATCCCGCCCACCATCTGCACCTCGGCCACGCCGGGAATGCCGCGCAGGGCCCGGGTGATCCCGGGATCCGCCACGCGCGTGAGGTCCGCCGGCGACATCGTCTGCGACGAGAGCGTCATGGAGACGATGGGCTGGTCGTTCGGGTCGAACCGGGCCAGGATGGGCTCCTCCATCTCCTGCGGCAGGTCGCCGCGGATCTGCGAGATGGCGTCGCGGATGTCCTGCGTGGCCTGCTGCACGTCCTTTTCGTAGACGAACATCACCTGGATGGACCCGAAGCCGTCCAGGGCCTGGCTCTGGATCTGGTCCACGCCGCTGATGCCCGCCACCGCCTCCTCGATGGGCTCCACCACCTCGCGCTCCACGATGTCGGGCGAGGCGCCGGGATACGGCACGGAGACGAAGACGAACGGCGCCTCCACCTCCGGGAACTCGTCCGTGTCCAGGTTGAGCAGCGCGAAGATGCCGAACACCACCAGGGCCAGCATGGTCACCGTGGTGACCACGGGCCGCTTGATGGCGAAATCGGAGATGAACATCGTCCTGGTCTCCTTAGCGGGCCGGGGCGGCGGCCGCCCCGGCCCTGACGGTCACCCGCGTCCCCGGCGTCGTGCCCAGGGCCGCCCCCACCAGCAGCGTGTCGCCGGCCGCCACGCCGCCCGTGATCTCCACCCGGTCCGTGTCGGCGTCGCGCACGCCCAGCGTCACGGGCACGCGCTCGGCCTTGCCGTTCGTGAGGCGGACGACCAGGGGCTGCACCCCCCGCTCGTCCACGGCCGAGGCCGGCACCATGATCCCCTGCCGCGCCTCGGACTGCACCCGCCCCTCGGCAAAGAGCCCGGAGACGAGCGTGCCCTGCGCGTTGGGGATGGAGACGATGACGGGCACCTGCCGCGTGACGGGGTCCGCCGCGGGGTTGATGCGCTGCACCGTCCCCGTGAAGGTCTGCCCCGGGTAGCCCGTGACCGTGAAGCGCACGGGCGCGCCCACGCGCACCTGCCCCAGCTCCGCCGCGGGGACGGACGCCTCCAGCCGCATGCTCCCCGGGTCCACGATCACGAACAGGGGCCCGCCCATCTGCACCACGGAGCCGGCGGAGACGGGGCGGTCGCTCACGATGCCCGAGATGGGCGCGCTGACCGTCGTCTTGCCCAGCTGCTCCTGCGCGCTGGACAGCTGCGCGCGGGCGCCGGCCAGCTGCGCCTGGGCCGCCGCCAGCGTGTTGCGCGCCGTCTCCAGGTCGCGGTCGGCCACGGCGCCGGCCGCGGCCAGCGTGGCGTTGCGGTCCACGTTGCGCTGGGCGTTGGCCACCTGCAGCTCCGCCGAGCGCACCGCCGACTGGCCGGAGAGCACCTGGTCGCGGATGGCCGCGGCGTCGATGCGGGCCAGCGGCTGGCCGGCGCGCACGGCCTGCCCCTTCTCGGCGAAGACGCCCTGCACCAAGCCGCCGATCTCGGCGTTCACGCGGGCCTCGCGCTCCGCGGCCAGGCTGCCCGACAGCGCCGGGCCCGTGGCGATCTCCTCCACGGCGGCCACGTACACGGCCTCCGGTCCCACCGTCACGCCCGTCTCGCCCTTGGGCTGCTCGGCGGCCTCGCCGTCGCGCCCGCAGGCGGCCAGGGCCAGGGCCAGCGCCAGGGCGCCGGCCGTCCTCCACGTCGTCCTATCCATCATCACTCGCCCCCCGCGGTGAACGCCGATGCCTGGCCCGCAGCCGAGTTCTGCTGCTGGGGCTGCTGTTGCTGCTGCGGCTGCTGTTGCTGCTGGGTCTGCTGCGTGGCCCCGCCCGCCGACCCGCCGCCCAGCGGCAGGTAGGGAAGCAGCGCCACGCGGGCCTGCGCGATCTGCAGGTCGCGCGCGGCCACGGCGCGGTTGGCCTGCGCCTGCTGCAGCAGGATGCGCGAGTCGCTCAGCTCGATCTGCGTGCTGAGCCCCTCGCGGTACCGCACCTCGGCGATGGAGTAGGCCCGCGCGGCCTGCTCCACGACGCCCGCGCTGGCCTGGTACTGCGCGCGGGCGGCCTCCAGCCGCTCCAAGGCCGTGCGCGAGTCCAGCCGGGCGGCGTCCTGCGCCTGCCGCAGGCGCGCCTGCGCCTCCAGCAGGTCCGCCTCGGCCACCAGCTCCTCGCCGCGGATGCGCCCGCCCGTGAAGAGCGGCACGTTCAGCTGGGCGCCCACCGTCCAGTTGGTGCGGAACTGGTCCCACTCGGGCAGCAGGCCGCCCGGGTACGCCACCCGCCCGTACTGCGACGTGAGGCTCACCGTGGGCAGGCGCTGGGCGCGGGTGGCGCGCAGGGTGTTCTGCTGCACGGTCACGAGCGTAGCCGCCTGCTGCACGGGCGCGCGGTTCACGACGCTCGTGTCGCCCAGCAGCCCCTCGTCGGCCGCGAAGCGCGCCACGGGGACGGCCCGCGTCTCCTCCAGCGTCGTCGTCAGGTCCAGGGGCGCGTCGGCCGGCAGGTCCAGCAGCAGGCGCAGCCGGGTATACGCGAGGTCACGATCCGCGCGGCGCTGGATGACGACGGGAACCTGGTTGTCGCGCTGCACCTGGGCCCGCAGCACGTCGAACTCCGGCTGGTTGCCCACCTGCCGGGCCAGGCGCACCTGCGACAGGGTGGTGTCGGCCTGGGCCAGCGTGGCCTCGGCGATGGTCACCAGCCGGTCGGCCAGGGCGGCGTCGTAGTAGGCCTGGGTCACGTCCAGGGCCAGCTGCGCCCGCTGGCTGTTGAGCTCGATCTCCGCCCGCGCGCGGCCCGCCTCGGCAATCCGGTTCTGCGCGCCGATGCGGGGGCTGAACAGCGACTGCGACAGGCTCAGGCCGATCTGCCAGGTGTTCTCGCTGCCGAACCCCAGGTCGCCGAAGCCGCTGAACGGGCTGCCGCTGTTGGCGCACTGAAAGGCGTGCTCCAGCGAGTCCAGCCGCGTCGCCAGGGGAAGCGTGGGGTCGGGGGTGTAGGCGCCGCCGCAGTTCTGCGGGGGCGGCGACGCCGTGGTGGTGTCCGTGCCGCCGCCGCCCAGCCCCTCGAACTGCGAGGCCAGGGCGCGGGAGTAGGCAAGGCTGCCGTTGAGCTGGGGAAGGCGCGCGGCGCGGGCCTGCACCAGCTGGCCGCGGCTGCGGGTGAGCCCCGCCCGCGCGATCTGCACGGGCTCGCTGGCGTCCTCGGCCAGGCGCAGGGCCTCTTCCAGCGTGAGGGGGCGTTGCGCGGCCAGGTCGGGCTGCGCGGCCGCGGGCGCCGCCATGAGCAGCGCCGCCGCCAGGGCGGCGCCGCGCAGGGCGGCGCCGCGCAGGGCGCGGCCGGGCCAGGAAAGGGTCCTCATATCGATCGGTCCCCGTCAGGTCGGGAGAATCGGTTCGGACTGCGGGATCAGGACCCGGCCGCGCGCGCCTGCTCGCGGCCGGGAGGCTCCGGCTGCACCGGCGTTGCGCCGATGGCCCGGAGGAACAGCTTTACGTACCGCTCGGGCGCGTCGTCCGGGGCGTAGACGTACCGCTCCGGCACGGCGTCCCGGGCGATGGCGTCGGCGAACAGGGACCCCATGAGCAGGTTGGCGCCCGTCTCGGGGTCCAGGTCCGCGTCCGCCAGCCCCCGGTCGCGAAGGCGGCGCAGGTAGGTGCGCAGCTCCTCGTGCACCTGCACCGGGGGTCCCGCCACGCACCGCATGGCCTCGG
>NZ_DASURI010000734.1:0-10275 GCF_036280135.1 Longimicrobium sp. | reverse complement strand
GATCCTGGCGGCGGGCGCGGACGGGCTGTTCATCAGCAACGGGCCGGGCGACCCCGAGGCCGTGGGGCACGCGCTGGACGCCATCCGCGCGCTGTCGGAGCAGGGCAAGCCCATCTTCGGCATCTGCCTGGGGCACCAGCTCATCGCGCGGGCGTTCGGGGCGGAGACGTACAAGCTCAAGTACGGGCACCGGGGGGGCAACCACCCCGTGCGCCGGCTGAGCGACGGCGCCGTGGAGATCACGGCGCAGAACCACGGCTTTGCCGTGCGCGGGGACGAGCAGGGCATTCCCGGCGCGCCGGCGCTGCGGGTGACGCACATGAACCTCAACGACCACACGGTCGAGGGGCTGGAGCACCGGGAGCGGCCGGTTTTTTCGGTGCAATACCACCCCGAGGCGGCGCCGGGACCCCACGACTCGCGCTATCTCTTTGACCGGTTTGTGGATGAGATGGAGCGCCGCGGCGCATCCACCGCGCGAGACGCTTGACGGCGCTCGCGGCGCGCTTTATCGTTCCGGCCATATAAGTGACCTTCCACCAGATTCTTAGGCCACTTCGCCCGCGCGATTCCGCTTCCGGCCTCGATCCGACGCTCCCGATTACGAACGGACGCATTCGGCCATCCCGGGCCGGCGCCAAAGGCGCCGCCCGGCCGGGCCCCCGTCTGGCCGGGAACCACCGGCGGCACGGATGCACCAACCCGCGGGAACCACGGACCTCGCTCGCAGCCACGCACGGCACCAACCCCCAGGAGGAGCTTCACATGACCAAGGCGGACCTTGTCCAGCGCGTTGCCGACACCATCGGGCCCGGCGTCACCAAGCGCGACTGCGCGGTGGTGGTCGACGCGTTTCTGAACTCGGTGAAGGACGCGATGGCGGACCACCAGAACATCGAGATCCGCGGGTTCGGCACGTTCAAGGTCCGGGAGCGCAAGAGCCGCCTGGCCCGCAACCCCCGCACGGGGGACCCGGTGGAGGTGCCGCCGCGCGCCGTGCCCGTCTTCAAGCCCTCCAAGGAGCTGCGCGCCCTGGTCGAGGAGAAGCCGCTCGAGGTGTGAGCCGCGTCTCCGTGGCTGCTGCTGCGGCGCCCGTCCCGTGAACCGGGGCGGGCGCCGTTTTTGCGTCCTCCGGGGGTGTACCCCCGCACCCGGAGTCTCCGCACCATGCCCTATTCGATGGACCGCGCCGTGTCGCGCCATGGCCGCGACCGCGACCTGTTTGCCGACGGCCCGCGCCTGGGCCCGTACGAGGCCCCGTACGACACGCGCCGCGGCTACGACCAGCCCCTGCGCCGCGTCACGCGCGACGAGCGCGAGGTGGCCACGATCCTGTTCATGGGCCGCGAGGACCGGCTGACGGACGGGGCGGGGGAGTAGGGGCGGATGACTCGCCTCGGCGGGTGATGGCGCGGCGATGCAGTCCTCCTCTCGTCGAGATTACGGGAGCGCGGCAGGGCGGATGAGATGCAAGGTACACCGTCCACACGCCGAGTGAATGATGCGCCGAGGCCGGCGGAGGACGCGCCGGGCGACGGGGCGGGGGAGTAGCAGGACACGCCGCCCTCGCGCCGAGCGATTGAAATCGCCGCTGGAAAGTCGCGAAGTCCGCCTGCGCGGACTGCCCCAGATAGGCGGCGCCATGTGCACCGGGGCGGCCTTCGATGGCGCGAACGCGGCCCGTGTGCACAACGGACGGCGTGCGGCAGGAGCCGTCGGCGAAGGCCGACATCACGTTGTCATTGCCGCGAATTCATTCACCGTGGCGGGGGCGCCGCAACGCCGATTCAGATCCGCAGCCGAAATAGAAGCCCTGTTCCGTGATCCGCGGAGCAGGGCTTTTTTGCGTCGCGCGAGGATGGTGAGCGGTGCGGTGGCACTCAACCTGCCCGGCGGTGGGCGGACCGTTCACACCGGAGACCAGACGCGATGCTCATCCAGGAAGTGCTCACCGACCTGCCGGCGCCCGAAGTGATCGAGCGCGCCCGCGAGTGGTTCACGATGCGCCTTACGCCGTACGGCGCCTTTACGGAGGACGCCAGCGACACGCACATCAAGCTGATGAACGAGGCGGGCGAGCTCACCATCGGCACGGGGACGCAGGACGGGCGCACGCTCGTCCGCGGCAGCACCAGCCGCATGCACCACGAGCTGTCGCAGTTCCTCACCACGCTCGCCCCGCCCGAGGAGGTGCGCCAGAACCTGCCCGGCCCCGGCGTCTCCGGCGCCGGCTGAGGCAGCAGCCCTCGCGTATCCCCATCCGCCGCCCCGCCCGAACCCGCGCGGGGCGGTGGTGTATCCCGCCCACGGCCGTCATCCGCTATCTTTCGCTGCAGCCTGCGTGGATGCGCGGAAGCCGGCCACCGGACGCCGTTACTTTCGCACTCCCGCACTTTCGCACTCCCGCACTGCCGTCATGATCATCCGCTCCCTGTTCTTCGCCAGCTACCGCGACTTCGCCGGCCATGACGAGCTCTCCGTGGAGCTGCCGGACGGCGCGCGCGTGGCGGACCTGGTGGCGGGGCTGCGCGCGCGCGGCGGCGGGCTGGCGCGGCTCCCCGAATCGCCCGTGGCGGCCGTGAACATGGACTACGCGCCGCTCGCCACCGTTTTGCGCGACGGCGACGAGGTGGCGTTCATCCCCCCCGTGGCCGGCGGATGAGCGTGGACGCCAACGTGGCCCGCGTCACGGCGGACCCCATCGACCCCGCGCGGATGCTGAGCGGCGCGCTGTCCCCCGCGGACGGCGCGGCGCTGCTGTTCTGGGGCGTGGTGCGCAACGAGAACGACGGGCGCGCCGTGTCGTCGCTGGAATACTCGGCGTACGCGGAGATGGCGGAGCGCGAGATGCTGCGCATCGCGGACGAGGCGCGGACGCGGTTCGGGACGGGGGCCATCCACGTGGTGCACCGCATCGGGCTGCTGCAGATCGGCGAGGCCAGCGTGGCCATCTCGGTGGCGTCTCCGCACCGCGCCGAGGCGTACGAGGCGTCGCGCTACGTGATCGAGCAGCTCAAGCAGCGCGTGCCCGTGTGGAAGCGCGAGGGCTACGTGGACGGGCAGACGGAGTGGGTTCCCGGCTTTACTCCCGCCGCGAAGGAGGCGTCGTGACGCCGCTGGTGCAGCTGGGCCCGCTGGCCGTGGCGCCGTCGCGTCCCGTGCCCCAGTCGGGGCCGATGGCGGACGGCTTTGGCCGGCGCATCGAGTACCTGCGCATCTCCGTCACGGACAAGTGCAACCTGCGCTGCGTCTACTGCATGCCCGAGGAGGGGCTGCCGTGGATGAAGCGCGAGCAGATCCTGCGCTACGAGGAGATCGCCGAGGTGGTGCGGGTGATGGCGGACCTGGGGCTGCGCCGCATCCGGCTGACTGGGGGCGAGCCGCTCGTCCGCCGCGACCTGTCGTCGCTCGTGCGGATGATCCGCGCCGTGCCCGGCATCGACGACGTGGCGCTCTCGACCAACGCCGTGCTGCTGGCGGACCAGGCGGACGCGCTGCGCGACGCGGGCGTGGACCGCGTGAACGTGTCGCTGGATTCGCTGCGGCCGGAGCGCATCGACGCCATCTCGCGCCGGCCGGGCTCGGCGGAGGCCATCTTTCGCGGGCTGAAGGCGGCGGAGCGCGCGGGGTTTGGCCCCATCAAGGTCAACTGCGTGGTCATGCGCGGCCGCAACGACGACGAGGTGGCGGATTTCGCCGCCGTTACGCGCGAGCGGCCGTGGCACGTGCGCTTTATCGAGGTCATGCCCACGGGCGACAACCTGGGCGTGCAGGCCGACGAGTTCGTCAGCGCCGACGAGATGCTGGAGCGCGTCGGGCAGACGGGCGACCTGCGGCCCGTGGCGGGGCCGGGCGGCAACGGGCCGGCTCGCTATTTCGCGTTTCCCGGCGCGGCGGGGACGGTGGGCGTCATCACGCCCATGAGCCACAACTACTGCGAGCGCTGCAACCGCATGCGGCTCACGGCGGACGGCCAGCTGCGCCCGTGCCTGTTCGGCCACCTGCAGACCAACCTGCGCGACCCGCTGCGCCGGGGCGAGCCGCTGGAGCCGCTCATCCGCCACACGCTGGCGGTGAAGCCCGAGCGCCACTGGCTGGAGCACGGCACCGCCGCCGGCTCCGGCGGCCTCCGCGCGCTGTCGGAGGTGGGGGGATAGCATCCGCCGTCGGACTGACGCCTTGACGCTGAGCTGTGCCTTGGTATACTCAATGTATATACGATCTCAACGGAGAGGTGGGTATGCGAGCACGCGTTCAGAGGTGGGGCAACAGCTTGGCTCTGCGGATTCCCAAATCGGCAGCTGAGGCCTGTGCCCTTGAAAGTGGCGCCGAGGTGGACCTTTCTCTCGATGAAGGCCGTCTGATCGTCACTCCCGTGCCGCCTCGGTACACGCTCAATGAACTCCTCGCGGGCGTCACCGATGAAAATCTGCACGGGGAGATGGGGCCCCAGGGCAGTGTGGGGCTGGAGGCCTGGTGACAGGCACCGATGCCCCTGATCGAGGCGACCTTGTCTGGATTGACTTCGATCCCCAGGCAGGGCACGAACAGGCGGGGCGTCGACCGGCGCTGGTTGTCTCCCCTGGTGCGTACAACGCGCGGGTCAAGTTGGCGCTTCTGTGCCCCATCACGTCCCGGGTAAAAGGGTATCCTTTCGAAGTCGCCTTGCCGGAAGGACTTCTAATTTCGGGCGTGGTGCTGGCTGATCAGGTGCGATGTGTAGATTGGCGTGCGCGAAATTGCACGTTCGTGCAAGAGGCCCCGGCGTCCGTGGTACAGGAAGTTCTCGCACGAGTGGCGCCGCTTCTCACTCCGTAGATCCGACGAGCGGACGCAGCGCATTGGATTCGGATTGAAGAACGGCCGGCGTGAGCGCCTTGCTCACGCCGGCCGTTGTTTTTCGATTGTGGTCCTCAGCACATGCCGCCGCCGGAGCAGCCCTGCTCGCTGCAGCACATGCGCACGTCCGTGTCCGGGTACAGGCAGCGGCAAGTGTACTGGTCCACCGTCTCGCCCGGCTGGCAGCTGTGGTACACGGCGGTGGGGTAGACGCATCCCTCCTGCACCCGCGACACGTGCCCCACGACCGTGCCGCGCTCCGCCGGCCCCTCGTCCGGCGTGAACGACTCCACCCGCAGCGTCTCCACGTTCAGCTTGATCTTGCGCATGGTCGGATCTCTTCTGTGCAGGGCATGGAAGGAAAGACGGCTCGATCCATAGTCTAGTCCGGGATCGTGAGGGCGCAAGAGGCGCGGCGGATTGCGGACAGGCGGATGACATGCGGATCGTGCACCGGGCGCGTACCTTCCCCGCCCGATGTCGCGCCCACGTATCGGCGCGCGTCCTTCACCCACGATCGTATCGGAACCAATGTCGGAGGACCGAGCTGATTCCGGCGTGCTGCCCCTGGCGGAGCCCATCCACGTGGCCCTGTTCGAGCCGGAGATCCCGGGGAACGCGGGGAACGTGGCGCGCCTGTGCTCCGCGACGGGCTCGCCGCTGCACCTGATTGGCCGATTGGGATTCTCGTTCTCGCATCCCAAGGCCAAGCGGGCCGTGATGGACTACTGGGACGGCGTGGACTGGACGCACCACGTGGCCTGGGAGGACTTCGCGAGCGCCGTCGCCTCCCGGACGGTGTGGATGCTGACGACCAAGGCCCAGCGGACCATCTGGGACGCGCCGTTCGCGCCCGGCGACGTGCTGCTGCTGGGGCCGGAGTCGCGCGGGCTGCCGGACGCGCTGCTGGAGGCGGACCCGGCGCGGTGCCTGCGCATCCCCATGGTCTCCACGGCGCGTTCGCTGAACCTGGGCAGCTCCGCCAGCATCGCGCTGTACGAGGCCCTGCGCCGGTCCGTGCGGGGCGCGCCGCCGTCCTGAGAGGGTGTTGCCAGATATTGCACGTCGAACGCGTCATCCTGAGGAGCCGCCGCGCAAACGCTGATTCGCGCCGGTTCCATGGCGGCGACGAAGGATCGTGCCCGCAAAGCGACAAGTCGGCTCCGCGCACCAGGGCCGGTTTGTCGCTTCGAACACAAGATCCTTCGGTCGCGCCAAAGTCCTGTGCGCGTTCGATTTACGTACGGCGCTTCCTGAATAGAAAGAGAGGGCCGGTTCCAAGCGTCGGCCGCCATCGCGCGAGCGCCCCCTCCGGGCTCGCGGAGCTCGCCCACCTCCCCCAATAACCCCTGGGGGAGGTTGGACTGCGGCTTTCATCCCGCAGGGTGAGCGCAGCGCCGAATGACTCAGGATGACGCTCCCTGGGCGCCCGCCGAACGGCAGGTTGAGCAACACTCTCTGACGAATCCCGCCTCTCCGGCGAATGCCGTAGAGGCGAGGAATGCGCGGTCACCGACGCGCGGGGGACAGGCGCTGGTCGCACTGGTAGTGCGCGGGGGGCCGGCGCCAGCGGCGGCCGCTGCGCCAGCGCACGCACGCCGTCACGCTGTCGGCGGGAGCCAGTCGGCGCGTGTAGTTGTAGCCGCGGCCCACGCCCACGAGCTGACCCGGCCGGGTCCGGACCCATTCGTCCGCCGTGACCTCGAACTCGTCCGTGCCCCGCGGCGAACGCACGACGACGGTGTAGCGCTCCGTGCGCGCGGATTCGCGGCGGTTGGGCCCGGGCGCCACCGCCGGCCACACGGGCGGCGTCGTGTCGCCCCGGGCCACCACGGGAGCCAGCGGCTTCCATTGCGGACCGCGCCAGCGGTACAGCGTGCCGTACACGGGCACGCTGCGGTAGACGGGGACGCGTTCGGTCACGTCGTCGTAGTCCGGCTCCGTGCTGGAGTACGGCTCCTCGTACGTCTCCGTGCGGGTCTGCGTCTCGTACACGGGCTCGCTGCACGTCACGTCCTCGAAGTAGCCGTTGCCGCGGTCGCGCTGCCCGCAGACGGTCGACCGCGTGCCCACCTGCACCTGTTCGCTCACCTCGCGGGTGCGCGTGCGGGTGCCGGTCGTCGTGCGGCTTCCCCGGTCCACGCGGGTGGTGTGCTCCGTGTATCCCGTCAGCTCCTGGTCGTAGCGCTCGATCTCCCGTCGCTGGCCGAGCACCTGCGCGCTGTCGGGCAGGGCGAAGCTCTCGCCCTCCACGATGGCGCGCTCCTCCAGCGTGATCGCGCGCTCCCACCGCACGTCCACGATGGTCCCCGGCTCGATCCGGGCGGCGTCCAGGCGCGACTTCCTGGCCTCGTACCCGCCGCGGATGGCGCCGAACGACAACGCCAGGACGGCCGCCCACATGGGCCAGCAGCCCCAGGCGCATCCCAGCGCGGTGTCCTTCGCGGTCAGCGGCTTCGACGGGGGCGGGGATGACGGCGGTGTCTCGCCGGGCGGATCCTGCTTCGGCGGCGTCGCATCCGGATCAGCCGGATTCCCAACGAGAGCAGACACGGCCGGCTGCGGATCGGCCGGCGTCGCATCGGGGATGTGGATGCCGGCGGCGGGCGCGTCGGCGGAGCGGGGGACGCTCGCGGTGGCGTAGTCGATGACGGGCTGCGACGGGCTGGAGCCGCGCGCGGCACCGCATCCGCCGCAGGTGTCCACCATGTCGCGGTTGCTGGCCGCGCAGTGCGCGCAGACCCAGTCCGCGCCGGCCATCGCTTCCGCCAGCCGGGCCGCGTCCGTAACGACCGGCGCGTCGTCCGTCAGGTAGAAGCGCACGCCGGCAGGCCGTGGCTTGCCGCAGCCGGGGCAGTCCACGTGGCGGCCCTGGATGCGGACGGAACCGCAGCTCGGGCAGTCCCAGCGTCCTTCGCGGATGGCCATGGGCAGGGGAGGGAGGAGGTCGGCGGACGACGGACGGCGCTACCGTCGCCGGGGCGAGCAGCCGAGCGACGCGGGAGGCGGATCGCCCTTGCCGGCGTGCCAGCGGCGGCACGCGGGCAGGCTGTCCAGCGGCAGCACGTCATCCTGGTCGCGGTAGTACTCGCGCAGGCGCAGGGCGATGCGCTGGCCCGGGCTGAACCGCGCGAACAGGCTGTCGGCCCTGAGCTCCACGCGGTGCTCGCTGCCGCGCGCGTCGCGCACGTTCATCCAGTACGTCTCGCTTCGGCTCGCCTCGCGCAGCGTGTCCGACGGCAGCGCCGGCCACGTCCGCGCCGAGTCCGCCGGCCCCGACGACGTGACCCAGAACGTGCTCTGCTCGCGCCGCTGAAACGTGTACCAGGTGGCGTACACGGGCACGTTGGCGTACACGCGGTTGCGCGACATCCGCCGCTCCGTGCCCGCGGGAACGCTGCGGTAGCGCGGCTCGTAGCGCGTTTCGGTGCGGGTGCGGGTCTCGTAGACGGGCTCGCTGCACTCCACGTCCTCGAAGTAGCCGTTGCCCAGGTCCTTCGTGCCGCACACACGCGTCGTGGTGCCCACCCGCACCTCGTCCGACACCGTACGCCGGACCGTATCCACGCCGGCGAGCTCGCTGCGAAAGGTGGGAACGTCCGCCCACGTGGTATCCACGCGGGCCAGGCGCCGCTCCGTGCGCACCAGCCGCCGCTCCTGTGCGGTCACCTCCGCGTCGGGGGGCACCGTCCACCCCGAGTCGGCGGAGGTGCCCACGATGTAGTAGCTGATGGTGCGCTGCCAGCGCAGCGCCTCCACCCGCGCGGGGACGATCTCCGTCCGTTCTGCCTGCCCACGGGTGAGGCCGATGACCAGGGCGATGGGCAGAAGGCAGATGGCCGCGATCCCCATCAGCAGGTTTCGCGAGGCGCGCCTGTGGTTGCCCTCCTTCGCTTTCGGCGCGGCCGCGAGCGGAAGGGGCTTTCCGCCGGCGCGCGGGATCTCGTTCTGCCCGTACTGGACGACGCGTTGCGAGGGGCTGTCCTCGCGCGGCGCCCCGCATCCGCCGCAGTGGGCCAGCAGGGCGCGGTTGCTGGCCGCGCAGTGGTTGCAGATCCAGTCCGCGCCGGCCTGGGCCTCGCGCAGCTGCTCGGGATCGGTGATGGCCGGCGCGCCCGCGGCCAGGTAGAAGCGCACGCCGGCGGGGCGGGGCTTTCCGCAGCCCGGGCAGTCCACGTGGCGCCCGTAGATGCGGACGGATCCGCAGCTCGGGCAGTCCCAGCGTCCTTCGCGGATGGCCATGGGCGGGGGGATGAAGGGAGGCGGATGAAGGGTGCCGGATCCGGCGGTCGGCGCGCGCGAAGGGGAGGGTAGCGCGCGTCGGTGTAAATTCGGGCGGATGATACGCGGATGCGGATCAGCGAGTTCCCGCGGTGATGCTCGTGCGGCTCTGATCCGGCAACGGTCGTCCCCCAGCCGAGCGAATGAATTCGCCGCTGGAAGTTCGCGAAGTCCGCCTGCGCGGACTGCCCCAGCGCATGCCCGTCGGTGTGCACCATGAGCCACGAACCAGCCGTTGAAGCCTCACGCAGTTTGTGAGGCTTTCCGCAGTCGTTGCGGCGGCTTCAGCCGCTCCGGCTGGGAGGTGGCCATGCCGGATCAGGCAATCGGCATATGCGCGTTTGTCTTTTCCTCGCCCGTGCTGTCGCACGCTGGGTTCGGGCGAGGGGTTCGTGCACGGGGGAGGTCCGCGCGGGGCGCGACCCGATTCTTCGCTCCGCGCCATCCGGCACGGGACGGATCGCGCCGGCGCTCCGCTCAGAATGACAGCAGGGGACGAATCCCGTTGCCGCGGTTTCCTTCACACCGTCCAGCACGGCCGCGCGACGCGGTTCCGTCTACCGCTTGGGCGGCTGCGCGGGGACGGTGCAGCCGAGCGAGTCGCCGGGCGGATCGCCGCGGCCGCGCTGCCAGCGCCGGCACGCGGCCAGGCTGTCCGCCGGGTACACGAGCGCGCCGCGCAGCGCGTTCTCCTCCAGCCGCAGCGACACGCGCTGCCCCACGCGCCACGCGCTGAACACGGGGGACTCCACCTGCATGCCGAACGGCTTTCCGCCCGCGCGCATGAAGCTCATCCAGTACGCCTGCCGCCGCCGCACGATGCGCTGATCGGCAAGCAGCGTGGTGTCCGGCCAGGCGGCCTGCGCCGTATCACCCTTCGCCGACCGCACCTCCACGCTGTCCCACGTGGCCACGCGGTAGGTAAAGAACGTGTCGTAGACGGCCACGCGCCGGTGCACGGGCACGCGCACCGTCTCGGTGTCCCAGTACGCCTCCGTGCGATAGGCCGGCTCCTCGTACTCCTCCGTGCGGTACTCGGGGACCTGGTACGATTCCGTGCGCGTGCGCGTCTCGTAGACGGGCTCGCTGCACTCGATGTCCTCGAAGTAGCCGTTGCCCAGGTCCCGCTGCCCGCACGTGTAGGTGCGCGAGCCC
>NZ_DASURI010000733.1:0-3901 GCF_036280135.1 Longimicrobium sp. | reverse complement strand
CGCACGCCGCCGCGGACCCCCGCACCCCCGTGGAGGCGCTGCTGGCCGGGGTGCTGGGCGACGTGCTGGGGGTGGAGCGCGTGGACGTGGAGGCGAGCTTCTTTGACCTGGGCGGGCACTCGCTCCTGGCCGTCCGCGCGCTGTCGCGCGTCCGCGACGTGCTGGGGGTGGAGGTGCCTTTGCGCGCGTTCTTCGAGGCGCCCGCCGTGGCCGCGCTGGCGCCGCGCGTGGAGGCGCTCCGCCGCGCCGGCGCCCCCGCGCTTCCCCCCGTGCGCGCCGTGGCGCGGGGCGGACCGCTTCCCCTTTCCTTCGCCCAGGAGCGGCTGTGGTTCCTGGACCGCATGGAGCCGGGGCGCGCGTCATACACCCTGTCGTCCGCCCTGCGCGTGACGGGCCCCCTGGACGCGGCCGCGCTGGAGCGGGCGCTGGGCCGGGTGGTGCTGCGGCACGAGGCCCTGCGCACCACCTTCGTGGAGGTGGACGGCGCGCCCGCGCAGGTGGTGGCGCCCTTCGCCGGGTTTCCGCTCCCCGTGGAGGACCTGTCGGGGCTGGAGGATGGCGCACGCGCGGCGGCGGCGCGGCGGCGGGGGGCGGAGGAGGCGGAGCGGCCCTTCGACCTGGCCGCGGGCCCCCTCTTCCGCGCGCGGCTGCTGCGGCTGGCCGCCGAAGAGCACGTGCTGCTGACGTGCATTCACCACATCGTCTGCGACCGGTGGAGCATGGACGTGCTGCGTCGCGAGCTGGCGGCGCTGTACGCGGACCCGGATGGCCTGCCGCCGCTGCCCGTCCAGTACGGGGACTACGCCGCGTGGCAGCGCGACCACCTGCGGGGCGCGGCCCTGGACGGGCCGCTCGCGTGGTGGAGGGACCGGCTGGCAGGCGCGCCGGAGGTCCTGGACCTTCCCGCGGACCGGCCACCCCCCGCCACCCCCGGCGCGCGCGGGGGCCGCGTGTCCGCCGTGCTCCCGGCCGGGGTGGCGGCGGGGCTGGACGCGGTCGGGCGCGCCGAGGGGGCCACGCCCTTCATGGTGCTGCTGGCCGTCTTCCAGGCGCTGCTGGCCCGCTACGCCGGGACGGACGACGTCGTCGTGGGCACGCCCGTGGCCGGCCGGGCGCGCCGCGAGCTGGAGCCGCTCATCGGCCTGTTCGTCAACACGCTGGTGCTGCGGACGGACCTGGGGGGCGCGCCCGCGTTCCGCGAGGTGGTGCGGCGCGTCCGCGGGACGGCGCTGGGCGCGTACGACCACCAGGACGTGCCGTTCGACCGGCTGGTGGCGGAGCTGCGGCCGGAGCGCGCGGCGGGGCGCACGCCCCTCTTCCAGGTGATGTTCACCGTCGTGGAGGCCGGGGACGGGGCGGGGCCGGCCCCGGCGGGGCTGGCCATCGAGGGCGCCGGCGGCGAGGCGCGGGCCAGCAAGTTCGACCTGTCGCTCACCTGCGTGCGGGGTGGGGCGGGGGTGGAGACCGTCCTGGAGTACGACGCGGACCGGTTCGACGCGGCGACGGCCGCGCGGATGCTGGAGCACCTGGGCCGCCTGGCCCGGCACGTGGCCCGCGATCCCGGCCGCCGCCCCGCGGAGGTCGAGCTGCTGGGCCGGGCGGAGCGCCGCCAGGTGCTGCGGGGGTGGAACGGGACGGCGCGCCCGTACCCCCTGGACCGCTGCATCCACCGGCTCGTCGAGGCCCAGGCCGCGCGGACGCCGCACGCGCCGGCCCTGGTGCACGAGGACGTGGCGCTCACCTACGCCCGGCTCAACGGCATCGCCAACGGGCTGGCGCGCGCGCTGCGCGGCCGGGGCGTGGGGCGCGGCGGGTTCGTCCCCGTGCTGGCGGAGCGGGGCGTGCACGTGGCCGTGGCCATGCTGGCCGTGCTCAAGGCGGGCGCCGCGTTCGTCCCCCTGGACGCGGCGTGGCCCGAGGCGCGGCTGCGCGGGGTGCTGCGCGCCCTGCATCCCCCGCTGCTGCTGGCGACGGAGGACGTGGCGGAGCGGGCCGCCGGGCTGGGCGTGCCCGTGGTCCCCGTGCGCCTGGACGGGGACGGCGCGCCCGACCTGCCGGACGACGGGGTGGGCCCGGACGACCCCGTCTACGCCATCTTCACCTCCGGCTCCACGGGCGCGCCCAAGGGGGCCGTGGTGCCCCACGGGGGAATCACCAACCGGTTCCTGTGGATGACGGAGACCTTCGGGGCAGCGTCCGCGCGCTGCGTGCTGCAGACCACCCGGCACGTGTACGACAGCGCCGTGTGGCAGCTGCTCTGGCCCCTGACCCTGGGCGGGCACGCCGTGGTGCCCCGCGCGGACGGCGAGGCCGACGCGGACCACCTGGCCGGGCTCATCCACGCCCGGGGGGTGACGATGACGGACTTTGTCCCCTCCGTCTTCAACGCGCTGGTGCCGGAGCTGGTGGCCGACGCCCGCGCCCGGGAGCGGCTGTCGTCGCTGCGCACCGTCATCGTGGGGGGCGAGCAGGTCACGGCGGAGACGACGCACCGGTTCATGGACTGCTTTCCGGGCGTCCGCGTCGTGAACCTGTACGGCCCCACGGAGTGCAGCATCGGCTCCATCCACCACCGCGTGGCGCGCGGCGACGGCGGGCGCATCCCCATCGGCCGGCCCATCGCCAACACGACGGCGCTGGTGCTGGACCGGGGCGGCCGGCTGGCGCCTCCCGGCGTCGCGGGCGAGATCCACCTGGGCGGGCGGTGCGTGGGGCTGGGCTACCTGGGAGACCCTGCCCGGACGGCCGCCGCCTTCGTCCCGGACCCGTACGGCCCACCCGGCGCGCGCCTGTACCGCACGGGCGACCTGGGCCGCTGCCGCGCGGACGGCGCCATGGAGTGCCTGGGCCGGCTGGACGAGCAGGTCAAGGTCCGCGGGCTGCGCATGGAGCCGGGGGAGATCGAGGGGCTGCTGCGCCGCGTCCCGGGGATCACGGACGCGCGGGTGCTGGCCCACGACGCCGCCCCCGGCGACCGGCGCCTGGTGGCGTACGTGGCCGCCGCCCCGCCCGCGTCCGTGCAGCCCGCCGCGCTGCGGGCGCACCTGGCCGCGCACCTGCCCCAGGCCATGGTCCCCGCGGCGTTCGTGGTGCTGCCGGCGCTGCCCCGCACGCCGGGCGGCAAGGTGGACCGCCAGGCCCTTCCCGCGCCCGCGTGGGACGAGGGCGCCGCGTACGTGGCGCCCCGCACGCCCGTGGAGGAGATCGTGGCGGGGCTGTGGGCCCGGGCGCTGGGCGTGGAGCGGGTGGGGGTGCACGAGCCGTTCTTTGCCCTGGGCGGGCACTCGCTCCTGGCCACGCGCCTGGTGGCCCGCGCGCGGCGGGAGCTCGGGGTGGAGGTGCCCCTGCGCGCGTTCTTCGAGCACCCCACCGTGGCGGGGATGAGCGGCCTGGTGCAGCGCGCCCTGGCGGGGTCACCCGCCCGCCCGCTCGCGCCGCGCCGCGTGGCGCGCGCGGGCGACCCGCCGGCGTCGTGGGGGCAGGAGCGCCTGTGGCGGGCGCACCGCGCCCGGCCGGGGGACCCCTCGTTCAACCTGCACTACGGCCTCGTCGTCCGGGGGGCGCTGGACGCGCGGGGGCTGGCGCGGGCGCTCACGGAGGTGGTCCGCCGGCACGAGGCGCTGCGCACCACCCTGCGCGAATCCGGCGGGCGGGTGCTGCAGGTGGTGCACCCCGCCGCCCCCGTCCCCCTGCCGCGGGTGGACCTGCGAGGGCTGGCCCCCGCGGCCCGCGACCGGGTCGTGCACGCGCTGGCGGCCGGGGAGCGCGCCGGGCCCTTCGACCTGGAGCGGGGGCCGCTGCTGCGCGCGCGGCTCGTCCGCACGGGGCCGGCGGAGCACGTGCTCCTCCTCACCCTGCACCACGCGGCGACGGACGGGTGGTCCACGGGCGTGCTCGCGCG
>NZ_DASURI010000732.1:0-14792 GCF_036280135.1 Longimicrobium sp. | reverse complement strand
CTCCCGCCGCTTCCACGTATCCAGGTCGATGTACCTGCCCACGATCGCTCTGCTCCAAAGTAGGTCGATGCTTCATCCGCTCCGCGCGTCCCCGCGCCGCGGAACCTCCGGCCGGCGGATGCCCCGCGCAAGTCCTGGCTTCGTTGCATCTGCCCGGCGCGATCGGATGGGCCGCGCGGGTGCCGTCGGAGCGCCGACCCCGCGAAGGCTTCGGGGGCACGGTCCGGGACCGTTACGATGGTGCATCCGGAATTCGATGAAAAAAGGCGGGCTGGGATCGCGTCTGCATCAAGAACCTGTTCTTTCTTCCGGCGAGCCCCTACCGTAGCTGCGCGGTTCATTTCCTTCCTTTTCCGTACGGCCGATCAGGCACAATTCAACGGAGTCAGCATGAGCGTCATTCCCCTGCAGGTCGATCCCCACGACAGCGAGAAGTTCAGCAACATCACGGCGTACGTGAACAGCCTGTTCAGCGCGGACGTGCGAAGCGAGAGCGTGATCAACAGCGCGATCGCTCACGGCCAGCTCCACGCGTGGTACACCGACCAGAACAGCGCCTCGCTCATCCTGCGCTCCTGGCTGGCCCAGTGGCAGCACTCCCAGGGCGACACCGATCACCCGGGGTACGATCACGACGCGTACGAGCGCTGCCCCGTCAGCGACGGCTACCTGATCGACTTCCTGGCCACCTACATCAAGCAGCACGGGCTGCTGATGGCCATCCCGGACCTCGTCGACACCGGCAGCGTCAGCAACGGGCTGGAGGTCTACCAGACCACCGGGTGGCGGGTAAAGCACTTCATGACGGACGGCGTGTGGAACTACGGCCAGATCACCGGCAACAATCCGCTGCAGTACAGCGCCAGCGGCGACATCGACGACACGGTGGTGACCTTTCTGCGCTGGCTGATGTCGGGCGCGCACTTCGTGGTTCCCAGCGAGAACGACGACCAGCTGAACGGCAACGGCTTTCCCGGCTTTACCGAAGTGTTCAGCACCGCGGGGCTCACCACGCGCCGCACGTTCACCAGCCACTACGCCACGTACGTCAACGCCTCGTGCCTCAACTTCCTGAACATCGAGGGAGACACGGAGCCCGCGTCCGAGCCGCTGATCGCCTCGTTCGTGACGGGACCCACCACCGACCTGGGAAGCAACAGCTTCTTTCAGCTGGAGGGCTGGCCCCTGGAGTCGATCACGGGCGGACGCCACAACGCGGACTACGCGGCGTACCAGGCAACCCTGTGGAACATCTCCACCTACGCGGCGTGCCCGTACAGCGAGCGGCGCAGCACGCCCATCTTCATCGCCAAGTCGCAGTTTGACCTGTCGATCCAGCAGGCGACCAACATGCCCAGCTACAAGGGCGCCGAAACCGCGCAGGAATGGATGCACACGGACCTGCTGGTGATCCCGGGCGAGAGGCCCCCGGTCGCCGCGCAGGTGGAGGTCCAGTCGGCGGATGAACCCGGGGCCGTGCCCGCCTGAGGGCCCACCGGATCCCGGCGGGTACAACGAGAAGCGGCCCGCGGAGTGGACTTCGCGGGCCGCTGATCCGTTCAGGCCGCGCCGGCAACGTGCGGCTCGGCGGGCGCCATGGGCGGGCAGTAGCGCGCCGTGAGCTCCGCTTCCACGCCGCGCCTGCGGGCGCGCGCCGCGATGAACCGGAGCAGCGGCAGGGCCAGCGCGGCAACGCCGGCGGGCACGGTGCCGCTCATGTCCACCAGGAGCGCCAGGTGGTCCAGCCGGCGGGGGAGCCCCCGTGCGTTCACCCGCCCGTCCTCCGCCATCCCGTACCCGATGCGCAGCGCCCGCTCGAACCCCGCGTGTCCCGGGCGAAGGGCTACGCGAAAGCGCGTGGGCCGGGCGGAACGGCTCTGGAACCGGTGCGGCGTGCGGGGCGGGGCCACGGCCGCGCCGCCGGGCCCCAGCACGTGTTCCTGGCTGCCCACCTGCACGACGAGCTCGCCTTCGATCACCTCGAAGTGCTCGGCGAAGTCCGTGTGCGTGTGCAGCGTGTTGCCGCCGCCGGGCGCCAGCTCGATCTCCAGCAGCGTGTGCGCGCCGCCGCTCTCCTCCGCGGTGACGAGAAAGATGGCCGCGTCCTTCTGGATGGGGTTCCAGATGCGCCGCGAAGCGTGAGGGGCGGTGTCGATCGTCGAAGGCATGGGATGGATCTCCAGGGAATCGATGTCCGATTTCTCGTGGAGAATGTGTACGTCCCGCCCCTCCGAACCGGCATGGGTAACCTGACCCGCCTGTCACCATCCGCCCCGTTTGCCGAGGCTGGCGACGTGACGCGGCGGAGGTCTGCATACGCCTGTTGATGGTCGGCCTGATCGGCACCCCGCGCCGGCTCTCCGCGCTGTCACGGAGCCGCGTGCTCCTGGATCGGCTGGTTCGCCCAGCATCCCCCGCCGGCCGTCGGGCGGGGGATGCGCGTGGGCGACATGGGTGGCGGAGCTGGCGCCCGTCGAACCGTAGCCGCGGGCTCCTCCGCGGGCGTATCTTCCCGCTTCGCCACTCTTTCCCGGAGGAACACCGGTGCACACCGCCGCCCGACTTTGCCGGGGCGCCGTCGCGGCGCTCTTCGCGCTTCCCCTGGCCGCGCAGCAGCCGCCCGGGCTGGACGTCCCCTACGTCCCCACGCCGCCCGAGGTGGTCACGCAGATGCTCGCGCTCGTCAACCCCACCCGCGACGACGTGCTGTACGACCTGGGCTCCGGGGACGGGCGCATCGTGATCGAGGCGGCGCGGCGCTTCGGCACTCGGGGCCTGGGCGTGGACATCGACCCGGCGCGGGTGGACGAAGCCACCGCCAATGCCCGCCGGCGCGGGGTGCAGGACCGCGTGCGCTTTCGCCGGCAGGACCTGTTCGAGACCGACCTTCGGCCGGCGAGCATCATCACCCTGTACCTCTTTCAGAACCTGAACCTGGAGCTCCGGCCCAGGCTGTTCGAGCAGCTGCGCCCCGGCACCCGGGTCGTGTCGCACGCCTTTCACATGGGCGACTGGCAGCCGGACACCACCGTGCGGGTGCGGGTGAACCAGGGCACCGGGTGGGCGATGGTGTACGCCTGGACCATCCCGGCGCAGGTGGCGGGGCGGTGGACGCTCACCACCCCGGAGGGACGCCGCGTTTCGCTGCAGCTCCGGCAGCAGTTCCAGCGCTTTGCCGGGCCGGGGGTGAGCGGCCGGCTGGTGGGGGAGCGGATCGACTTCACCCTGACGGAACGGGTGAACGGAAGGCGCGTGGCCCGCCGCTTCTCCGGCCGTGTCACCGGCGACGGGATGAGCGGGACGATCGGCGGCGGGGGAGCGTGGAGGGCCGTGAAGGCACCGCCTGGCGCCCCGCGGTGAAGCAGGAAATCCGTGTGCAAGCACGAACCAGGTGCCCCGGCAGCTCAGGCGCGAGCAGCCGGGGCAGCATTTCGTCCAGGAACCGACGGCGCGGGCGATGGCCCTTACGCTTCCGTGCCCATCTGCGCGAAGCCGACGGTGTTGCCGCCCGGCTCGCGCACGTAGATCTCGCTGCTGCCGTAAAACGTCTGGTGCCGGGGCTTTACGACCGGCGCTCCGTCCAGCGCCCGCTCCACGGCGTCGAGGTCGTCCACGGTGATGAAGAGGCCGACGGAGTGTCCGTTCAGCTCCGCCTCCGTGCCGGGGTGGTCCGCGATGACGCTGGCCCGCGTCTGGTACATCACCTCGATTCCATCGCGCGACAGGATGGCGAACTGGAGCGCGCCGTCGGGACCGGGCACCTCCGCATCGATCGCGAAGCCGAAGCGGTCCACCCAGAACGGAAGGCAGGGCTCCACCGCGTCGACGATGATGACGGGCGTAAGCTGCTTGAGCCGGGGCGCTTCGGACGAGGTGTGGGGCTGCTGCATCGGACGATCTCCATGGATGAAAAAGGATGCCGGCGGCGACGGATCCGGGTGCGATGCGCGCCGGCCCTTTCATGCTACACGGGAGCGCGCATCCACGCTTGTACGAATCCGACACGCGCCGCGAGCGCGCGGCGGGGGCGCGTCAGGAAGCAGCGTCCGGGTGGGGCGCCAGGGCCGCTCGCTCGCGCAGCCACGCCGCGGGAGAGACGCCGGCCATGCGCGCGAACTCGCGGTTGAAGTGCGGCTGGTCGTAGTACCCGGCGTCGAGGGCAATGCGGCCCAGCGGCCGGTTCGGTGTGCGCCGCATGTGCGCGATCGCCGTCCGGAACCGCGCGACGCGCGCCGCCTCCTTGGGCGAAAGGCCCACGCGGTCGTGAAAGAGGCGCTGCAGGCGGCGCTCGCCCAGCCCCATCTCTCCCGCCATCTGCCGGACCGTCAACCCGCCCGCGGTCTGCTCCAGGCGCGACCAGGCGCGCGCCGCCGTCCCGTCCACGTTCTCCGCCTTCCCGAGCCGGTCCAGGAGCTCCTGTTCCAGCAGCGCCCTCCGCTCCCTGGCGGAGTCCGCCGCGTGGATCCGGGCCGCGGGCGCGCCCCACCGCTCACCCAGCGCGTCCACGTCGACCGCGTGATCCGTGACCTCGCCGAGCGGGACGCGCAGAAAGGCGGAGGCCCCGCCGGGCCGGAACCGTACCGCGAGCATGTCCACGCGCCCCGCCTGGTCCACCGTGAGCGCGCGCGTCATCGCGCCCACCAGGGAGCTGCGCGGGCGGGCGCCCGCGGTGGCGGATGCGGGCTGCTCGCCGAAGTCGAGGATGATGTCCACGCACCCGTCCGGCAGCACCCGGCTTCGCACCGGCGCATCGAGCGGCGCCTCGGAGCGGAGGGTCCAGATGCAGTCGACGAACGGGGCCAGGACGGCGGGCGGGGCGTGTTCCCGGTAGCGCGGTGCGGTCATGGAGCGGAATCTACCACGGGGCGGATCACCCCCGGAAGCCCGAAGCCGCCGCGCCCGTGTCCCGGCGGGGAGCTCCGTGGCCTGTCGCGGCGGACCGAGTGCCCCACGCGGCCGTGCCGCCGTGCGCGGGACGGCGATCACGGGCGTGGCGCATCGGTTCGCCCCCCTCCGCGTCGCTCGTCAGGCGTCTGCCTGCAGAACGAGCCCGGGCGAATCAGCATCCGCGATGGACGCGTTCATCCGCGCCGCGGGGCCCAGCATCCGGCCGGAGAACGTAAGCACCACCGTGTTGACCGTGTCCAGGTCCAGCCACTCGTTGCCCTTGAGGCCAAAGTCCAGCCGCCACAGGGTAAACGGGCTCAGGCCGATGTAGCCCTGCTTGTCCTCGCCCAGGGTGCCGCCGGCCATGTTGTCGGGATCCTTGTAGTCGATCTTGAACGGCGACACGCGGGGCCGGTGGCTGAACACGTGCAGGGCGCCCGGATTGTCCAGGTCCGTGTCGCTGTTGAGCACGGCCTCGCCGCTGTGGACCAGGTTCAGGAACAGCACGTGCGAGCCGCCCTGGACCTCCGGCAGCTTCAGGGTGAACTCGCGCGCGATGACGTAGCGCATGTTCTGGAACCCCGGCTCCCGCCGGATGTCCAGCGCGAAGGTGAGCACGCGCGACGTACGCATCTCGGCGAACTCGCTGGGATACTGGTCCGCGGAGACGACCACCTTCTGGTTGAACGGGGAGAACGAGTCGCTGTTCTCGCGAAAGGTGTCGATGTCCGCCTTCAGGCGCTCGTGCGTGGCGGCCAGCGTGGCGATGTTCAGGTCGTCCGTCCGGAGCTGCCGGTCCCGCAGCGACCAGTACTGGTAGGCGCGGTTTTCCTGGTAGAGGTTGCGCAGCAGGCTGCGCTGCACGTCCTCGTACGCGTCCTTGAGGTAGGCCGTGTAGATGGGCAGCACGTTGTCCTGGTGGGCCGCCATCTCGGCGTTGATGTGCTGAATGCCCCCGTACAGCTGGTCGTGCTGCGTCTGCAGGGCCAGCACCTGCGCCACCAGCGTGGTGTAGTTGTAGGCGGCCATGTTGCGCGCCTGCGCCAGCGTGAGGTAGTAGTCCATGGCCTTCCGCAGCTCGCCCGCCGCGTCGATCTTGCCCAGGTACTCCTTGAGCATCTCGTTGAACTCGTCGCCGTCCACCAGGATCTTGGCGGCGTCGGCCGTGCCGTCGTCCAGCGTTTCCTTGATGGACGAATACGCCTTGGTGATGCTGGCGAGGGTGGCCTTGGCCTTGGTAAAGACCTCCACGACCTTCTTGAACTTCTCGCTGAGCTTTTCCGCCTTCCTGACGGCGTCCACGGCCGTCTTGATGCCGCCGACGCCCTTCGAAACCCCGCCGACGCACCCGATGACCGTGCCCAGGATGTCGAGAAAGATGTCCAGGGTAAGGTCGTTCTCCTTGCGCAGGTGCGCGATCAGCTCGTCCTTGAACTTGAGCTGGCCCTCCAGCAGCAGCGTCCGCTGGCGGACCATCGCCCTGGTATAGCCCTCCACCTGGGCCTCGAAGCCGCGGATCTGCGGTGTGAGCGTTTCGATCTCGCCCAGGAGGTCGCCCAGCTTTTGATCGATCTCCTGCCGGGCCCGGTCGAACGCCTTCATCCGCTCGCGGCTGGACCTGGACGTGTCCAGGTAGCGGTTGAACTGGTCCTCGATCACCTTGCCCAGCAGGATGATCTCCTGCGTGCGGGCCAGCAGGCTGGTGAGGTTCAGGACGGGCGTCCAGTTGTAGCTGTGGCCAAAGTAGTCCAGCCCCTGCTGCAGGCGCATGAGCGACACCACCGCGCTGTCGTGGATGCGCGCGCGCACCTGCTGCTCCAGCCGGGGCACCCGCGCCGCGTCGATCGGGACGGCGGGATCCGTGAAGGGCTCGTTGATGTGGATCAGCCACGTGTAGCCGTCCGCCGCCGCGACCAGGTCGTCCTCCGTCTTCGCGTTCAGGAACTGCTGGTCCGTGGCGTTCTGGGTCACGAGCAGCTGGCCCAGGCTGAGCGCCGGGGCCAGCGCCGCGAACGAGTACGCGGGCAGGGTGCCGCCCGTGTACGCACCGCCGTTCACCTTCAGCGCGCTGCCGGCTGCACCCGGGGCGCCCCGGGTGCCCGCGCGCTCGGCGGGCGGCCCCGGCGAACCGTCCTTGCCGTCCGGCGCCTTCTGGTCCTCCACGGGGCGCCCCGTCTTGCCGTCGAACATGCGGCACACCGTCCCCGCGCCGCCGTGTCCGCCCGGCCCGCGCTCCCCCGGGCTCGCGGGGACGCCGCCCTCGCCTCCCGCCGTGCTGTAGACGACGGCCAGGTTCGGCGGGAGCATGACGTTCAGCTCCACGGCGCCACCCCTGCCGCCGTTCCCGGACGCCCCGGGCGAGCCCGCGCGGCCGCCCTGCAGCCCGTTCTTGCCGATGGCGTCTTCCGGGAACCCGGGGCCGTTGTCCGTCTGCACGCCGTGCCGCGTGGTGCGCGCCCCGGCGGGGCCGGCCTCGCCGCGGTCGCCGGCGTGCCCGTCCTGGCCCCGGCCGCCCCGCCCGCCGCCGGCGAGGAGCGTCAGCGCCGCCGCGCGCAGGCGGTCGCCGACGGCCTTGAGGAGGGGTTCGGCCGCCGCGCCTACGTGCGTGGCCACGCGGTCGCGGACCGTGTCCAGCGCGCTCCCCGACAGCGTGCCGTCCATGTAGGGCACGGGCAGCTTGATGGGGCGGTCCGTGACGAGCGAAAGGTCGCGGCGCGGCTCGCCCAGTGATCCGTCCGGGTTGAGCCGGGCGCTCACGTCCACCACGCAGCCGAACCCCTGCGACGCGATGCGCCCGTTCCCCGCGTTGGTGGTGCCCGTGACCTTCAGCCCGGCGAGCGCGAGCTGCAGGGCGATGCGGCCGCTGCCGGGATCGAACCGCGCGGCCTGCAGCGTGACCTGGCCCAGCCCTTCCACGCGCCCGTTCTCCAGGTTGATGACGATCTCGCTGCCGCCCCACATCTTCGTCCGGCCCGCTTCCAGCACCGGCAGCGCGCAGGCGTCCTCCAGCTTCGGCGGATGCTCGGCGAAGACCCGTGCCCCCAGCGCGGCGACGTCGGCCACCGACAGCGTCCCCCCGTCCGGCGCGCGGTTCACGACGTGGTACGCGTCGATGACGATGCGGCCGCCGCTGCCCCCGTCCGTGCCGTTGGCGCCGTCGGTGCCGGCGGCGCCGGGCTGGGCATCCTTCTGGAGGGGCGCGTCGCCGGGGCGAAAGTCCTTGTCCGCGTCGGCCCCGCCCACGTCCAGCGTCGCCGGCTGTTCGATGATGATCTCCCGCGCGTGCAGCTCGATGTCGCGCCCGGGGTTCTGCAGCACGCCCGCGAGCACGATCTGGTCGGCGTAGACGGCAAAGTGCTTCTCCGAGGCCAATCGTTTGCCCGCGACGGGCTGATACGGCAGGTTCGCCTGGGTCAGGCGGATGCGGTGCGTGTGGATGGCGAGCCGGGCGGGCTGATCGTCGACGATCTCGCGGTTCATCGCGGCGGCCATGGCGCGGGCGTTCTCGGTCATCTGGGGCCTGTGGAGGAGGGACGCGTGCGTGGTTGGTGGGTCGGTTCCCCGCCGTCGGCCCACACGCGGCCCCGGCGGCCTTCACCTGCGGATTGGACGCACGGCGCCAGGACTGGCGCTGCACGTTCTCGGGGGTTGGGGATCTGGCCACCCGTATCGCCTTCGCGAGCGCGCGTGGCTCAATGAGAGCGGGAGGAGCGTACGGGAGATGGGTCGCGCTGGCCTCCGGGGCGGAGCATGAATGCGCGCAGGATGGCCGGAGCAAGCGGGCGAGCTCGCCGGCCCCGGTGGAGGGGCACGGCGCCGGCGCGGTGTGCGGGCGGTACGGATGGTGGCAGCGGGCCGTCCTGAACGAAGCCCGTGGCGCGCGACGTCGGAGCCGAGTCCCTGTGGCTCCGTACGCCCGGCGACTCTCCAAGTAGATCGAATCCCGGTTCACCACGCAAGTGGCTCCGCGCGGACAGGCCGGCGACGCGCAGACACGACGACCTGGGTATCAGGCCGAATGCGACCCAACGCTTGCGGCTGGACGAAGCGGCTACTTGCTCGCTTCAGCGACCGGCGTATCTGGATGGCCACCACGTATAATGATGGAATGTGCGATGAGATATAACCAGGCGAGCAGGAACAGCGCAGGGAGTGCATGAGCGAGGATCGCGCTCACGCTCCAACCAGGAATCTTCCTGCGCTTGTCTGCGATCTCGATACTCTCGCGAATCTCCGGAAACGTTTCTATCAACCGGTGTTCGAGAGTTCTTAGGAGCACCAGTTTATTCACTTGCGCGAACCACCACAGGAGACTGACGATCGTCCCGATCATGCAGATGAACACGATCAACGAACGGGACGCTGGTTTGTCCTCCATCATCCCGGAGATTGCTCCGGCAAACAATAGCGCTTCACACACCATGAAGAAGTTCAGGCGATTGTAGAAAACGTTTTCCTCATGGATCCCGTGTGCAAATAATCGTTCACACTGATCCGGGTTCAGTCTCTGGACATCATGAGTCTGGTGGCTGGTAGCGGTCTGATAGCTCGACATGATGCCCTCGATTGCTTGAATGGGTTCTTCCAGGTGAGCAGCCGTAATAAAGGAATTCCCGCCCGATCGGCACCATGCGCCGGCTTTCCGCGGACGAGCCGCCGCTCGCGCACGCAGGCGCTTCTGTCGCGATGGCTGCCCAAGCGCACCGACTTGCAGAGCCCCCTCATCCTGGGCTCCGGGCCCATCGTCATCGGCCGGCCAGCCGGCCGAGTTGCATCCGGCATCAGAGCGGGTTCAGCACGGCGGCGACTTCCCGCGGGCTCCACGGAATCTCATGCATTCCGGCGTGCGCGACCGGGGGGCCGCCGGTACGCGCCGGGTGCTGAAGCCTGTATTTGGGAATCCGCAGCTCGTTCGCCACGCCCATCTCGTACTGGATCCAGCGGCTGTTGTGTGCCTCGTCCCCAACGAGCAGCAGCACTCCGGCGCAGCCCTGCATCTGCTCCCGTATCGCCTGCCGGATTCGCTCGGGCCCAGCCTCGCCGAGGTCGGTTCTCATGTACGTGGGTGTCGCCATGACCGGACCGCCGCGCGCTTGAAAGAATTGCAGCAGGTCGTTCAGCAGTGCACGGTCGACGAAGCTGTGGCTCAGGAAGATGCGCTTGGCCATGATCACGTGCTCATGGTCGCTCCCGAATGCAGACGCAACGGGAGAATCGTGGCGCCGGCCGGTTTTCCTGCCGGGGCGCGCGTCGGCCGCGACGGAATTTCGTCGTAGCCCCGTAGCCCTACTCCCTGCGCGCGGCCCACTGGGTGTGCTCGCGCGAGAACGCGTTCTCCATGTTGGACACGAAGCGGGAGAACGTCGGCTCGTCCGGCGTTACGTCATCCAGCTCGTTGCGGGCAAACGCGATTTCATGGGCCGCGAGCGTGTACGCGGCGGAGAGTTCCCGAAAGCGCTTGGTCTGGGTCCAGCTCAGGATGCTGGCGGCGGCGACGACAAAGATCTCCGTGGGCCAATACTGCCTTGCCGGCTCGGCGATCCGCAGCAGGGTACATGTGATCGCACCTGCCTGACACAGGATCAACGCCATGAACCACAGCTGCCCCCCGCGCTTGTTGGCGCCCGCCTTGTCCGCGTACCAACCGCCCTGATCGTCGATCCGGTGCGTTCGGTAGAAACGCATTCGCTCCTCCAGCGGAAGCTCACGTACCGCCAGCATCTTGTCCGTCAGCGGGTCCTGGTTCGCGGCCGCTCCGGAAAACTCGTGGGCAAGATCCCTGTGTTCGTTCAGGAGGCGTTGGAGAAGGTCGCGGAACTTGCCCTTCACCACCAGGACATCGGGATCGTCGAAGGGCTCGGCCCGCATCATCATCTTCCAGGTGCTCGTCTTGATGGACTCCGCGAGCGCGCGTGCACGGTACCAGGTTCCCTCGAACTTCCGAAACGCCATGAAGGCAGAGAGAAACAGGCTGCCCAGGAAGAAGAGCGCTCCCGCTACCGCTGCCTGCCGTGCCTGGATCCCATAGGTCGCGAGGCCGGCTCCCCCGATGGAGAGTGCGGCGAAGGCTTTTATGGAGAAAAGGTGTGCCCCCTGTGCGCTCCTGGATGCAGCCTCGGCCGCGCGGAACAGGGCTGGATAATCTTCGGCTTTCATGAAGCACGTGGGGTGATGGAGGGGGCGGCCGGACAGCCGGGCTCCTGGACGGTGAACCGCCGAGCCGGTCGTGAGGCGAAGGGGGCTCGTCCGCGGGATCGACGTGCGCGAAGCCTCAGTTTAAGACGCCGTGTGCCACGCAACAATGGAAGCTCGAAGTGGGCGCACCGCCTCGTGCCGCCGGGGCGGAAGGCTCCCGACCGAGTTGCGGCGTTCATCCCGGTTCTGCAGTATCACGGCCGTCAGAAATCTCGGATCAAGACACCGTGTGCCACGAGACAATGGGAACCCTGAAGCCCGACAGCATCGTTCTTTCCTACCGCCGGGAAGACAGCATCGCCATCACGGGCCGGCTGCATGATCGCCTGACGGCCCAGTTCGGGCCCGGGACGGTCTTCAAGGACTTCGATTCGATCCCGCTGGGCGTGAACTTCAAGTCGTACATCGACCAGGCCATAAGCCGGTGCAGTGTGGTGATCGCCGTGATCGGCGAGAACTGGCTCGGGAGCGCCGGCGGGAGCAGCCGCCTGGACGATCCGCGGGATTTCGTGCGACTGGAGATCGAATCCGCGTTGCAGCGGGAGATTCCCATCGTTCCGCTGCTGGTGAACGGCGCGCGGATGCCGCCGCCGGAAGCGCTGCCGGAAAGCCTGCGCGAGCTGGCGTACCGCAACGGCACGGTGATCGGCTACGACCCGCACTTCAACGACGACGTGCGCAGGGTGATCGCCGGGCTGGAGACGCTCCTGGACATCGCGCCCGCGGCGGCCCCGGTCGCGCCTGCACCCAGGCCCGCGCCCCCGGTGCCACCCGCGCTCCGGACCTATGACGGGCACCTGCTGGAGTCGCTGGTGATCGAAGTCATGGGCGACAAGGTGGCGAACATCATTCCCCGGGCCCACGCGCTGCCCGTCTCGCAAATGGAGGTGTTCTCGACAGCGGAAGACCAGCAGGGCTCGATCGAGATCCACGTGCTGGCCGGTGACGATCCCGCGGCGTCCGCGAACCGGTCGCTGGGCCGGTTCCACGTGATCGGCTTTCGGGCGGGCCCGCGCGGCCAGCCGCAGATCAACGTCACGTTCTCGGTGGACCGATCCGGAAAGGTGACGGTCTCCGCAGTAGAGCGTGTGACACTGAAGAAGCTGCTCGCCTACCGTCCCGAGGATACCTGAGGCAGCGGCGATCCGGGTGCTTGGCGGCGCGGTGGAGCAATCGCGCGGCCGCATAGCCGCCCGACTCCTTCGACCACCGGTTCCTATCTTTTCCCCCCGGCCACAGCCATCGGGGGCATCCCGCGCCGGCCTTCCGCGATGGACCCGCGGACGGGCCGGTGCTCGCGTACGCAGACGCCTCAGTGTAGCGGTAGATGCCAAGCGCACCGACCTGCAGAGCATCCTCATCCTGGGCTCCGGGCCCATCGTCATCGGGCGGCCGAGTTCGGCTACAGCGGCACGCAGGCCGTGCGCGCAGGACTACCGTGTGGGGTCCTGAACAACAGCACCGCTGATCGACTTCCTGTAACTCGCATCAGCAAGTTCATTGTTGCGACGATTCTGATCGGATGGATTGAAACCAGAAGAAAAGACGGTGCACAGAGTGAATCATCGCGACGCGGTCCTCCGGCGTGGGCGTGCGGCGCTGACCATCGTGCACGATCAACGCACTCTTCCCATGAGCTACCCGCCCTCGCGCAGCCCACAGCTTTCGAATCCAATCGTACTGCTCGGGGCAATCCTCTCGAAATGATCGCCCGAGTATACTCTTCACTCCCCGGTCCAGATTGAACAAGAGATCCGATCCTTTCAGTGAACGTTCCAACTCTTCAACAGGCACTTGAAGCGTAGCAGCATGATGAGCTGCAGCCTCTTGGATCGCGGATTCGCACGCGATGCTTGCCTCAAATAATGATTGTCTCGTGTTCTGGAGCGAGTGCGAATAGATCGAGTCTAAGAAAGCGCCTGCCGAGATAGGGATGTCTCTGCCGATTGCGAAGGCTTGGCATACGCGGGTGAATATCGTTTCGTCGAGAAGCCGCTCGTAACCGAGTGTTCCGATATTTGTGGCATACCCGTATAGCTGATTCAGCGGCTCGCCCAATTCGTTGATTGAGAGGGCGGCGCGCAGAGGGGCTTCCATAAAGCTACGATCTCGCGTTATCCACCATTGGCTCGTCCACCAACGAAAAAGGCGCATCAACCGATTCAGGTTCTCGGTCACGAACTCAAGGTCAGGCTCCGGAAAGAAATCGACCCGCAATGCGTTTGCGTAGACCGCCGGGCGATCCCAATTACGGAGAATCCCGGTGCTCTCGAACAGTGGAAGTCGAGGGTCTAAGGCTGTCGTGCCTGGTGGAACGGGAACGGAGTCCCAAACAATCTGCGGCAGTAGAGGCGCATTTCGTCCAGCGTTCACATACGGCCAATAAACAACAACGCGATAGCCGCTAAAGTAAATGGAGCGTGGCGCCTCAATTCCCCTAGTGGTATGTACGTCGAAGGGAAAGAGGAAGAGGCATGCACGTCCATGCTCCTGGGCCGAACCAAATCTAGACATCGATTGCATATTTCTTGTTCGTACAGCATCCAATGCTTAGTTCTGGCTTAGTCATCGGCCAAGCGGAGGAGATCGACCGGAACGGCACGTTCCTGCGATTTACCTCAGATGGATCAAGTGCCGGCGAGCCGACAACATCGACGGAGTCAGCCCACATTTGACTCTGAAGCCGAGTACCTCTCTAACCGGCGAGCTACCGCGGTCGCACTCACGCTCTGGACAGCTACAAAGGCGGCGAGTGCGAACGGCAGCAACGACCACCTCCAGCCAATGAAGTACCAGACGCAAGCTCCGACGACTGCGTAGAACCCAAAAGCGTTCGCATGCCGCTGCGCTGCATCGCGAGACTGCTGAGAAGTATTTCCATCGCGGAGCGCAGCTTCAGTCAACTCGTCATGGAACGACATCAGTGACCTCTGGATTCCCGTTTTCGACTCTACGGCGTGGACTCACACCTGTTTGCTGTTTCCGGCCGCCTGCTTCAGTTGCATCGCCAGCTCCCGCAGCGCGTCAGACCGACTCTCCAGCCCCTCCGCCAACTGCACTAGGCTGCCCGGCCGCGGCGAGCGGATGCCGGTAATCCACGCATGCAGCGCCGCATAGCTCAGCCCGGCGTCGCGCGCGAGCTGCGCCTGCGAGATCCCGCTCGCGTCCACGATTTCGCGGACGAGCGCCTGAAGGTCCTGCTCACGCTTGGCCAGAGAACTCTCCCTATCGTAAGCGGAAAACCTTGACGATAATCGTCAAGGGAATTAGCTTACATCCAGACGGATGCACCGCCTGAAACGTACGCGCCGCCCAGCGAGACGCGCAACGATTCCGCGTGCGGTGTCCTGATTCCACGGAATCACAGGAGAGGATGCGAGCATGATAACGGATTCTGCGCACGGCCCTGTTTCGCCCGGGCGGCTCCTTGAGATGCTGACGGATCGGTTCGGGGCGTTCGAGGCGCTCGCGATGGCGTCCATCAAGCTCGCTCGCCTGCACGTTTCCGAGGACGAGCTGTCGATGGACATGTACGTCGCCGAGGCCGTGCTGGAGTTCGGCGATGACCTGCGACGGGCGTCGAAGGCGGCCCTAGAATGGGCGGAACAGGAGCGCGCGGCGGCCGCGTAGTCCGTCCTTTCCCCCTGCCTGCCCACCTCCTATATTCCCGCCCCGACCGACAGCCATCGGCACCCCGCGCCGGCCCTCCG
>NZ_DASURI010000731.1:0-4118 GCF_036280135.1 Longimicrobium sp. | reverse complement strand
AGTACTCTGCGTCCTCTGCGGCTCTGCGTGAGAATGCTGTTTTCTTTTGGCTGATGCACGAGAAAGCGCCCGGACCGCTGAGCGATCCGGGCGCTTTCACCTTGAGAGTTGCCCCTCCAGGGCTCGAACCTGGACTTTCCTGATCCAGAGTCAGGCGTGTTGCCAGTTACACCAAGGGGCAGTAACCGCCGTCTACCGAACCAAACCGAAGCGCCCACTCCAGGACTCGAACCTGGGACCCCCTGATTAACAGTCAGGTGCTCTAACCGACTGAGCTAAGTGGGCTTGCGACCTACAGAGCGGGCAACCGGACTCGAACCGGCGACCTCAACCTTGGCAAGGTTGCGCTCTACCAACTGAGCTATGCCCGCACTCCATTCCAACAGTGCTCGCTGCAGGATTCGAACCTGCGACCTCTCGCGTGTGAAGCGAGCGCTCTGGACCAGCTGAGCTAAGCGAGCAGGATAGCGGGGGCGGGATTCGAACCCGCGACCTTCGGGTTATGAGCCCGACGAGCTACCAGGCTGCTCCACCCCGCGACAAATTCCCTGGTCCTGCTTTCAAAAAAGTACCCCGTACGGGAATCGAACCCGTGTTTTAGCCTTGAGAGGGCTATGTCCTAGGCCACTAGACGAACGGGGCTTACGGCCTTTGCTGCTTCAGTGCTCCCGAGAGGACTCGAACCTCCACGAGCTTGCGCCCACTAGATCCTGAATCTAGCGCGTCTACCAATTCCGCCACAGGAGCATGTCAAACAAGTGCGCCCAGAGAGATTCGAACTCCCGACCTTCTGATCCGTAGTCAGACGCTCTATCCAGCTGAGCTATGGGCGCAAACGGCAGTGCACCGAGTAGGAATCGAACCTACAACCTTGGGATTAAGAGTCCCCTGCTCTGCCAGTTGAGCTATCGGTGCCTAAGCGATTGCACGCCAACAAGTTAACTAACTCTCTCCCGGCGCGCAAGCCCCCGCGGGCCACCTGTTTTCGGAGGGCTCTCCGTCGCTGGTGACCCGCGGGGCGCACAATATAAGCACATCGTTCCCGGATGTGAAGCCCCCCGGCCCAACATCCTTCCATCACCCACGATCCAACCCTTCGGCGCCCCCCCGAGCGCCAGGGTGGAACGCCGCGTTCCGCGCATTTCTGACGCGGCTGGACACGGGCCGCCGCGGCGTGCATCCTGTGGAGGCAGGTCCGCCCATCCATCCGCCTCCCTTTCATCCCGCGCCGCCGATGCCCCTCCGCGTCCTGCTCCTTGCCGCACTTGCATGCGCGCCCGCCCTGCGTGCGCAGTCGCCCGTCCTGCAGCCGGAGCGGCTGGTGCCCTCCACGGACACGATGTACGTGGTCCAGGGCGGGCGGGACACCATTGCCACCACCGTGCAGACGCTGCGGCGGGTGACCGTGGACGGCCGCGACCTGTGGCAGGTGGAGTACGCGTTTGACGCGGGCGTGAACTTGCGCATGGCCGACACGACGACGTTCGACGTGGCCACGCTCCTCCCGCACGCGCAGGTGCGGGTGGGCGGCGGCCGGCGCCTGGAGGTGGCCTTCGCGGGCACGGAGGCCCGCCTGCGCACGCGCGACGGGGCGGACGAGCCGGCGGAGGTGGTGCGCCGGTTCGAGCAGCCGCTCTTCGCGGGGTCCACCATGGACGTGATCTACCGCGCGCTGCCGCTGGCGGAGGGATACGCGACGCGGATTCCGTACTTTTTGCCGGAGTCGCCCGTGGCGCGGTGGATCGACGTGCGCGTCACGGGGCCGGAGGACGTCCCGTCGCGGGGCGGTGCCGTGCGCGCCTGGCGGGTGGAGGCCGGTTCGCCCAGCGGATCGCCGGACGTGTTCTGGATCGCCGTGGCGGACCGCGCGTTCATCCGCGCGGAGCATCCCGGCGGCATGACAACCATCCGCTGATCCCGATCGTCTCACGTTCGCGGACACGAACCGCCGCCGCCGCGTCCGGCCCGCCGTGCTGGACAGCGGGGCGCGCGCGGCGCATCGTACGGGGCCGCGCGGACCCGCATCCGCCGATCTCCATCCTCCACTTTGCACCCCACCGGCCCATGAGAACCCGGCTGCTATCCCTGGCGCTGACGCTGGCCCCCCTGTCCGCGGCGGCCCAGCACGCCGCGCACCTCGCCGCGCCCGGCGACACCATCCGCTACGTGGCCTACTCGGCCGGGCGCGAGTCGGGGCGGGAGATCTTCTGGCAGGACGCGGACGGCACCATCCACTCGCGGATGGAATACAACGACCGCGGACGCGGGCCCAGCATCCACACCCGCGTGCGGCTGGACGAGCAGGGCATTCCCGTGTGGATCGAGGCGGAGGGCGTGAACTACTACAAGACGCCCGTCCGCGAGCGCTACGCGCTGCGCGACGGGCGCGCCGTGTGGGAGAACAGCGCCGACCGCGGCGAGCGGGAGGTGGAGGGCATGGCCTGGTACGCGGCCGTGGACGCCTCGCTCCCCGGCCACCTGCTGCCCCAGGTGCTGCTGGCGTCGCCCAGCCGCTCCCTGTCGCTGCTGCCCGAGGGGCGCGTGCGCATCGAGCCCGGCGCGGAGCTGCGGGTGAGCGCGGGCGGGCGCACGCAGACCGTTCGCCAGTACGCCATCACCGGCTTCGGCTTTCAGCCGTACCGCCTGTGGCTGGACGAGCAGGGCGCCTTTTTCGCCGCCGGCGGCGAATGGCTGGCGTTCGTCCGGGAGGGGTGGCAGGAGGCGCTGCCGGCCCTGTTCGCGGCGGACCAGGCGGCCGAGACGGCGTGGGGCGCGGAGATGGGGCGCACGCTGGCGCACCGGCCCGAGGGCCCCGTCGTCTTCCGCAACGCCAACGTCTTTGACGCCGAGGCGGGGCGCAGCCGCCCGGGGACCACGGTGGTGGTCGTGGGCAACCGAATCCAGGCCGTGGGGCCGGACGGCAGCGTGGCCATCCCGCAGGGCGCGCAGGTGATCGA
The DNA here is from genome assembly GCF_036280135.1 of Longimicrobium sp. Taxonomy (GTDB): domain Bacteria; phylum Gemmatimonadota; class Gemmatimonadetes; order Longimicrobiales; family Longimicrobiaceae; genus Longimicrobium. The sequence goes on along the minus strand of NZ_DASURI010000731.1, from coordinate 1,161 downwards.
CGCGGCGGGCAAGGCGCTGCTGCCGGGCCTGTTCGACATGCACGTGCACCTGGGGATGGTGGACGGCCCCCTGCACCTGGCGGCCGGCGTGACGAGCGTGCGCGACCTGGCCAACGACACGACGACCTTTCCGCGGGTGGCGGCGGAGTGGAACGCGGGCACCAAGGTGGGGCCGCGCGTGGTGGTGATGGCGGGCTTCATCGACGGCTCGGGGCCGTTCACGGGGCCCACGGGGCTGCGGGCCGACACGCCGGAGCAGGCGCGGCAGCACGTGGCCTGGTACGCGGACCACGGCTACACGCACATCAAGCTGTACAGCTCGCTCAAGCCGGAGCTGGTGCCCATCATCGCCCAGGAGGCGCACCGCCGGGGGATGCGGGTGAGCGGCCACATCCCCGAGGGGATGACGGCGGCCCAGGCCGTGCGCGCCGGGTACGACGAGATCCAGCACGCCAACATGCTGTTCCTCAACTTCCTGAGCGACACGCTGGACACGCGCACGCCGCAGCGCTTCAGCGGGCCGGCGCAGTACGGGGCGGAGCTGGACCTGGGCTCGCCGGAGGTGCGCGACTTCATCGCGCTGCTCAAGGAGCGGGGGACGGTGCTGGACCCCACGCTCAACGTCTTCAAGCAGCTGTTCACGGCCCGCGCGGGCGAGGTGGACCCCGTGCTGGCGGCCGTGGCGTCGCGGCTCCCCGCGCAGGTGCAGCGCGGCCTGCGGGGCGGCGGCCTGCCCGTGCCCGAGGGGATGGACCAGCGCTACCGCGACTCGTTCCGCGCGTTCCTGGCGCTCACGGTGATGATGCACCGCGCGGGCATCCCCATCGTCCCCGGGACGGACGCCATGCCGGGCTTTGCGCTGCACCACGAGCTGGAGCTGTACGAGATGGCCGGCATTCCCGCGAACGAGGTGCTGCAGATCGCCACGATCGGCTCGGCGCGGGTGGCGCGGCGCGAGGCGGACCTGGGCTCCATCACGCCCGGCAAGCTGGCGGACCTGGTGCTGGTGGACGGCGACCCCGCGACGCGCATCTCCGACGTGCGCAAGGTGGAGATGGTGATGAAGGACGGCGTGTTCTACCGCCCCGACGAGCTGAACCAGGTGCTGGGCGTGCAGCCGCGGGGTGGATGGTAGGGGAGTGCGTGAGTGCGGAAGTGCGA
>NZ_DASURI010000730.1:0-9716 GCF_036280135.1 Longimicrobium sp. | reverse complement strand
GTCCGCACCGATGACGACCTCCCCGTCCCACGGGGCCCGCAGCCATCCCTCCCGCGCGTCGGTAAGGTGGTTCATGTCCGGGCTGCACGCCTTGACCATGGGGCGGGCGGGCATGGGGCCGCCGCCCGCGGTAAATCGGAGCAGGTATCCACCGTCCGCCGCCGTCACGGCCGCCCATGACGTGCCCTCGATCATCACCGTCGCGCCGCGGACCGGCTCTCCCGTGCCGGCGTCGCGCACCACGCCCGTCAGCGCGATCTCCTCCGCGGCCAGGGACCGCAGCACGGAATCACGCGCGGCGGGGCTGAGCGTTTGGGCGACGCGCGGACAATCCGCGGACAGGGCCTGCCCACGCAGGCCGGCGGGCGCGGCCGCCGCGAGCGCGGCGGCGGCGCAGATCCACCGGCGGATGGGGACGCGGACCGCATCCGTCGTCCGTCGCGGGGGCCCTGATTTCGACATCTGACGATCCGGTCGAGGTGACGAACGGCGCCGGGTACGGCGTTCTCCGAGGACGTTCGACATGGCCGGAGCGTGACGATCCGCCGCCGATTCCGATGCCTACGCCTCCGCCGCCGCGCGGGCAAAGGCGCGGGGGAGAACGCGGCGGACGAGCACGTTCGTCAGCTGGCGGCGGTACGCGGGGCTGGCGTGGATGTCGCCCGGCGGATCCACGTCGCGCTGGCTGGCCGCCTCCGCCGCGGCGCGGATGGCGTCCTCCGTCGGCATCTGCCCCACGAGCGCGGCCGCGGCCTCGCGCGCCAGCATGGGGGCGTCTCCCACGCCCAGCAGCGCGATGCGGGCCTCCGTGCATCGTCCGTCCTCGTCCACCGCCACCCACGCGGCCAGCCCCGCCAGCGCGTAGTCGCCGTGGCGGCGCGCCACCTCGTCGAACGCCCACCCCGTGCGGGCCGCGCGGACGGGCACCTCCACCTCCGTCAGCATCTCGTCCGCCTCAAGCGCCGTGCCGAACAGGCCCGTGTAGAACGCGGACGCCGGCACCGCGCGCGCCCCGCCGGGCCCGCGCAGGTGAACGCGCGCGTCCAGCGCCAGCATGACGGCGCCCAGCTCCCCGGCCGGGTCCGCGTGGGCGATGCTGCCGCCCACCGTGCCGCGGTTGCGGATCTGCGCGTGCGCCACGAACGGGAGCGTTTCCGCGATCAGCGGCGCGTCCGCGGCCACGAGGGGGCTGCGCTCCACCGTGCTCTGCCGCGTCATGGCGCCGATGCGGAGGCCGGCATCCGCCCGCGTCACGTAGTCCAGCGCGTGGACGCGGTTGAGGTCGATGAGCACGGCCGGCTGCGCCAGGCGAAAGTTCATCGCGGGCACCAGGCTCTGGCCGCCGGCCAGCAGCTTGGCGTCGTAGCCGTGCTCCGCCAGCAGCGCCAGCGCCTCGTCCACGCCCTCCGGCCGATGGTACGCGAACGGGGCGGGCTTCATGGACGGCGCGGGGCGGGCGTGAGGCCGCGGCCGCGCACCAGCCGCCCTACGATGCCGCCATCCAGCAGTCGCGCGGCGACGCCGGTCATCAGGCAGATGACGGCGATCCAGGCCGCGTGCACGTACCACGGCTCCGCCGGCCCGAACGGGGCGGCGTCGTTCGCCATCCGTGTCCCGACGGGATCGGCGAGGGCGATCGCCTCCACCAGCCCCAGCAGCATCGCCAGCATCAACAGCAGCAGGCCGGTCAGGGTTCGCATCTGCGGATTCTCCGTGCGTGTTACGCGGCGCCGTGGGCCAGGCGGGACTCCAGCTCCTTGTTGAGCGCGTCCAGCCCCTGCTTGGTCATCATCTTCGCCACCTGGTCCAGCAGCCGCTGCCCCACGCTGGCCACCTTGCCGCCGATGGAAAGGTCCGCGTGGTACCGCATCCGCGTGCCGCCATCCACCTCGTCCAGGTTGACGTCCGCGGTGCCGCGGGTAAAGCCCAGCGGACCCTTGCTCTCCACCTGCATCACGTAGCTCGCCGGCTCCACCGGCTCGAGGATGGCGACGTTGAGCGTCCACTCCGCCGCCGTCACCGGCCCCACGCCGATGCGGATGACGCCCGCGTACGTGCCGTCGCCCGTGCGCTCCAGCCGGCGGGCGCCGGGCATGGCCTTGGCCAGCACCTCGGGGTCCTGCAGCAGGTCCCACACGTGCTGTCGCGGGCCTGAAAACGTGTGCTCGCCGTCGAGGATCATGGAAGTGCGTGAGTGCGTGAGTGCGAAAGTGCGAAAGTGCGAAAGTGCGAAAGTGCGAAAGTGCGAAAGTGCGAAAGTGCGAAAGTGCGAAAGTCGGACTCGGGATGCCGTTGTTGTTTCAACCTCCCCCAGGGGTTTTTGGGGGAGGTGCGAGCCTAAGCGAGCGGAGGGGGCGCCCCGCGCGGACTCCGCCCGACGCCCATCAATCCGCCGCCAGCACCTCGGCTGGATCGCGCGGGGTCGGATGCGCATCCGCCGGTGCGGCATCGCGCAGCAGCTCCCACAGGCGGTTGGGGCTCAGGGGGATCTCGCGGATCTCCAGGGCCAGGTGCGGCAGCGCATCCTCCACCGCCTGCGCGAACACGGCGCCCGTGGGAATGCACCCCGCCTCGCCCACGCCCTTGAGCCCCAGCGGGTTCAGCGGCGCCGCCGTCTCGCGGTGCGCCATCTCCACCCGCGGCACGTCCATGGCCGTGGGCAGCAGGTAGTCCATGAAGCTGGCGTTCATCAGCTGGCCGCCCTCGTCGTACACCAGCTGCTCGTAGAACGCGTTGCCGATGCCGTGCGCCACGCCGCCCTGCACCTGCCCCGCCACGATCACGGGGTTGATGAGCTTGCCGCAGTCGTGCACCACCACGTAGCGAAGGATCTTCACCATCGCCGTCTCGGGGTCTACCTCCACGACGGCCGCGTGCACCCCGCTCGCCGTGCTGCCGTGGTCCGGGCCAAAGTACGCCGTGGCCTCCAGCCCCGGCTCCGTGCCCGGCGTCACCGCGCCGCGCAGGGGGTTGGCGAAGCCCGCCAGCGTCCCCAACGGGATGGCGGTCTCCTCGCGTCCGCGTACGCGGACGGCGCCGGCTGCCAGCTCCACGTCGTCCGGCGCCACGTCCAGCACGCGCGCGGCGACCTCCATCACCTTGCGGCGCACGGCCACGGCGGCCTCGTGGCAGGCGCTGCCCGCGACCACGGCGCCGCGGCTGGCGAACGTCCCCGTCCCCCAGCCGAACTCGCGCGTGTCGCCCGTCACCACGTGCACGCGGTCCACGTCCACGTCCAGCACCTGCGCCACGATCTGCGCGAACGCCGTGTAGTGCCCCTGGCCCTGCGTGCCCAGCCCCGTGGCCACGCGCACCTCGCCGCTGGGCTCCACCGTCACCCGCGCGCCCTCGTACGGGCCGATCCCCGTGCCCTCCACATAGCTCACCACGCCCAGGCCGATGAACCGCCCCTCGGCCCGCAGGCGCGCCTGCTCCGCGCGAAAGGCGTCGCGGCCGATGATGTCCAGCGCGGCCTCCAGCGCCGGCGCGTAGTTGCCGCTGTCGTAGTAGAGGGGGGCGAAGTCCTGGAAGAGGATCTGGAACGTGTGGGGAAAGACGTCCGCGCGCAGAAAGTTGCGGCGGCGGATCTCGTGCGGCGTGAGCCCCAGCTGCCGCGCGGCGATGTCCAGCAGCCGCTCCATCACGAACACACCGTGCTGCCGCCCCGCGCCGCGCACGGGCGTGACCGTCGTCCGGTTGGTGAAGACCGCCCGGAACTCGCTGTGGTACGCCGGCACGTCGTACGGGCCCAGCAGCGTGCACTGGCTGTTGATGGGGACCGTCAGCCCGTACGGGTCGTACGCGCCCGTGTCGTGGAGAAAGAAGTCGCGGATGCCCAGGATCCTGCCGTCCGCCGCGAAGGCGATCTCCGCGTCGTGGATCTGCGAGCGCTCCTGCGTGGTGGCGAAGAAGTTCTCCTGCCGGTCCTCCGTCCACTTTACGGGCCGGCCCAGGCGCATGGCGGCCCAGGGGACGAGCACCTCCTCGGGGTAGAACATCATGATCTTGGGCCCGAAGCCCCCGCCCACGAACGGCGCCACCACGCGCACCCGCGACTCCAGCAGCCCCAGCATGCGCGCCAGCCCGTTGCGGATGGGGATGGGCGCCTGCGTGGTGTCCCAGATGGTGAGCTCCTCGGCGCGCGGGTCCCAGCGGGCGGCCACGCAGCGATTCTCCATGGCCGCCGCCGCGCCCCGGTCGTAGTGAAAGCGGCGCTGGATGACGAGATGCGCATCCTGCTTCGCGGCCTCGTAGTCGCCGTGCCGCTGCACCGCGTGGGCGGCCAGGTTGGTGCCGAACTGCGGATGCAGCACGGGCGCGCCGTCCGCCAGCGCCGCCTCCAGGTCCACGACGGGGTCCAGCGGCTCCAGGTCGACGACCACGTCCGTCAGCGCGTCTTCCGCCACGTAGCGGCTGACGGCGATGACCATGACAATGGCCTCGCCCACGTGCCGCACGCGGTCCTTCGCCAGCGGCACCTGCGACGCCTGGTTGAAGACGATGCCCTCGATGGGCGGCGGCGGAACCAGGAGGGGGCCCGGTTGCCAGTAGTCGCCCAGGTCCTCCGCCGTGATGACGGCCACCACGCCCTCGCGCGCCAGCGCCGCCGACGCGTCGATGCCGCGGATGAGGGCGTGCGCGTAGTCGCTGCGGACGAACGCCGCGTGCAGCATGTCGGGCAGCTGCACGTCGTCCACGAAGAGCGCCTGCCCGGTGAGCAGGCGGCGGTCCTCGTTGCGCGGGGGAGACTGGCCGACGTAGGACCGGGACACGAAGCGCGTGGTGCGGGTGAGCGGGGAGGGCGAAAGTGCGAAAGTGCGAAAGTGCGAAAGTGCGAAAGTGCGAAAGGGCGAAAGGGCGAAAGGGCGAAAGGGCGAAAGTGTGGGCCGACGATCTGCAGATAAGGCGAGGCTAAACACCGAGCGAATCGCGCAGTTGAAGCCTGGTTCGCAGAGCGCGTCGGCGCGAGACCGGGCTTACCGCTGTCCCAGCGGCGGCTTTAGCCGATTGCGGATCGGAATCGGCATTCCTGCACCGTCGCGGCGCTCCAGCCCCGGCGAATGAATTCGCGGCTCCGACAGCGTGATGTCGGCCTTCGCCGACAGCTCCTGCCGCACGCCATCGCCGTGCACTGGGCGGTGCTCGAGCCCTCGAAGCCTGCCCCGGTGCACACGGCGTTGCCCGTGCCGGGGCAGTCCGCGGAGGCGGACTTCGTGCCCTTCCAGCGGCGAATTCATTCGCTCCGGCTGGGGAACGGCCTACCGAACCAGGTCTGCATCAGCCTTTAGCCGCTCAGGCTGGATGCCGTGCTTCCGCTCATCCGCTCCGACGCCAGCTTGACCGCTTGCACGATGTTCTCGTAGCCCGTGCAGCGGCACAGGTTTCCGCTCAGCGCCTCGCGGATCTCGCCCTCGTCCGGCGACGGGTGGTCGCGAAGGAACGGCACCATGGACATCAGGATGCCCGGCGTGCAAAAGCCGCACTGCAGCCCGTGCGCGTCGCGAAACGCCTCCTGCAGCGGGTGCATCCGGTCCGCGTCGGGCGCCAGGCCCTCCACGGTCGTGACCTCCGCGCCGTCCGCCTGCACGGCGAACACGAGGCACGAGCGCACGGACTGGCCGTCCATCAGCACCGTGCACGCGCCGCAGACGCCGTGCTCGCACCCCACGTGCGTGCCCGTGAGCCCCAGCTCGTGGCGGATGAAGTCGCTCAGCAGCAGGCGCGGCTCCACCGCGCGCGTCTGCGGGGCGCCGTTCACGGAAACGGTGATGTCCACGGGCTGAGCCACGAGTGCCGCTCCCGGCGCACTGGAGGGTGGGGATCCCCCGTCGGCCGCGGCGGGGCGGGTGGCCGACGTCCGGGGGAGGAGGTGAGCGTACGGTTCCGTACAGATACGATGCGCGCGGCGGCGGGGCAAGCCCGCCACCGCGTGTCATCCCCCGTCCCCCACCGCGCGGAACCTGGTGGATGGAGCCGGCTGCGTCGCGACGGGAGGGGACGTGACAGCAGACCGGCGCTTTCACGCCGATCCGTTTCGCCGATTCAGGCGCACTGCCAGGGCATGTTGCACGAATAGATGGTGGGACAATCGTCGCACGTCTCGTCGCACTGGCTGTGGTAGCGGACGGTGTAGACCGAGTACGCGCCCACCGTGCCCCGTCCAGCGTTCCGCGCCTCTGCCTCGAACGACTCCACCCGCAGCATCTCCACGTTCAGCTGTACCTTCTTCATCGGGTCCCGCCTTTGCTCTGCGTGTCGGGCGCTCCCCCGGCGCATCCGGGGAGTGATTGCATGTTAATCTTTTTCGGTCTCAATACAAGAATATCGGATGGGCCGGGTCGCGCGAACGGCGCCGGGGGTGCATCTTGTGGGGCGCGCGGGCCGGCGGATCGGCCCGCATCGTCTTTCGGATCCCGGGTACCCGATGACCGACATCAAGGCCGTGCTGTTCGACGCCGGCAACACGCTGATCTGGCTGGACCATCCCTACATCGTGGAGCAGCTGCGCGAGCGCGGCGTGGAGACCACGATGGACGCGCTGATGGAGGCGGAGTACGGCGCCAAGCTGCTCTTCGACCAGATGGCCCGCGCGGGCGAGCTGGACGAGCGCGCCCGCGGCCGCATGTTCTTCGCCGAGATCTTTCGCCGCGTGGGCGTGGACGAGGCGGACTTTCCCGTGCTGGCCCAGCGCCTGTTCGCGCGCCACGCGGAGCGCAACCTGTGGGGAAACGTCCGCGAGCGCACCGTGGAGACGCTGGAGGAGCTGCGCCGCCGCGGCTATCGCCTGGGCGTGATCAGCAACGCGGACGGGCGCGCGGAGCAGGCGCTGGACGCCGTGGCCCTGCGCGAGCACTTCGAGCTGGTGGTGGACAGCGGCCTGGTGGGCATCGACAAGCCCGATCCGCGCATCTTCCACCACGCGCTGGAGCGGATGGGCATCGCGCCGGAACAGGCCATGTACGTGGGCGACATCTACGAGATCGACGTGCAGGGCGCCCGCGCGGCCGGCATGCGCCCCATCCTCATCGACCCGCTGTGGATGTGGAACGACCGCGACTGCGAGCGCATCCGCGGCATCCACGACCTGCTGGACATTCTGCCGGAGCGCGCCGCGTGACGACGATCCGCATCCACCGCGCCCAATCCGCCACCTTCGCGCGTGGGGACGACGCATGACGCGCGGGTGGTGGGACGGGTACTTTGACGAGACGTTCATCGACATCTACCGCGACTTCCTGACGCCCGAGCGCACGGAGCGCGAGATCCAGGGGCTGCGGGAGATGACGATGCTGGAGCCCGGCGCCCAGGTGCTGGACGTGGCGTGCGGCTGGGGGCGCCACTCCATCGCCCTGGCGCGGGCCGGGTTTGCGGTGACGGGGCTGGACTGGTCGCAGACGCTGCTGGCGCGCGGCCGAAAGCGCGCCGAAGCCGCCGGCGTGAACGTGGAGCTCGTGCACGGCGACATGCGCGAGATCCCGTGGACGGGCCGCTTTGACGCCGTGCTGTCGCTGTACTCGTCGCTGGGCTACTTCCTCTCCGACGAGGCGGACCTGCGCGTGCTGCGGGGCGCGCACGACGCGCTCAAGCCGGGCGGCACCTTTGTGCTGGAGACCATGCACCGCGACCACATCGTGGCCGGGTTCGCCGAGCGCGACTGGTGGGAGACGGACGGCGGGGCCACCGTGTGGGTGGAGCGCGAGTTCGACGCGGTGGAGGGCGTGAGCCGCGAGTGGACGCGTTGGAGCAAGGGCGACCGCAAGGGCGAAAAGTACCACGAGCTGCGCATTCGCTCCGCCACGGAGTGGGACGCGCTGCTGCGCCAGGCGGGGCTGGTGCCCATAGACTGGTGGGGCGACTGGGAGCTGGCGCCCTTCATCCACAGCAGCGAGGACCTGATCGTCGTCTGCCAGCGGCGGGAGTAGGGCGAAAATGCGGCCGGGCCCCAGCCGGAGCGAATGAATTCGCCGCTGGAAAGGCACGAAGTCCGCCTGCGCGGACTGCCCCAGCAAAGGGTGAGTGTAATGCACCGAGGCCGCGGCCGGAGCCGTTGAAGCCTCGCGCGGTTTGCGAGGCTTTCCGCAGTGGTTGCGGCGACTTCAGTCGCTCGGCGGGGAGCCTGCATCCCTGCACGGGCCGGTGTCTATACCCTCTCCCGCGCAGTTTGCGGGGGAGGGTGGGTGAGCTCCGCGAACCCGGGTGAGGGCCCCACGCTTGCCATCCCCGGCAGGCGGCGCCTATCGTTTGCGGACGGCGCCCGCCGCATCCTTCCGTCCTCCCCCGCCGCGCATCCCCTGCCGATGACGCTCGCCGACGCACCGCCTCCGCCGGTCCTCGCCGCGGATGATCCGCCCACCATCGAAACGCCGGAAGGCCCGCGCGTGCGCATCGATGGGCGCACGTACGACTGGTACCGCGGCAACAGCTACCTGGGGCTGCAGGCGCATCCCGACGTCCTGCGCGCCGCGTGCGACGCTACGATGACGTACGGCCTCAAGCTGCGCGACCGGCGGCCGGCCGGCGGCCATCCGTGCGTGCCGGAGTGGGAGCGCGCCGCCAACGCGTTCTTCGGCTGCGAGGCGGCCACGCTGCTGGGCTCGGGCTACGCGGGCGGGATGGTCGTGGCGGCGGCGCTGGCGGAGGACTTCGAGGTCGCGTTCGTGGACGCGCAGTCGCACGCCAACGTGTGGGATGGATTCGCGGCGGCGGGGTGGCGCGTGGTGCCGTTTGCCCACCGCGATCCGGGGGCGCTGGCAGACGCGCTCGCGCGGGAGCTCCGCCCAGGCGAGCGGCCGCTGGTGGTCAGCGACGGGATGTTCCCCATCACGGGGGCGCTGGCGCCCGCGCCGGAGTACCTGGACGTGCTGCGCCCGTACGCGGGCGCGCGGCTGTGCCTGGACGACGCGCACGCGTACGGCGTGCTCGGGCCGGACGGGCGCGGCACGCTGGACCACTTTCGTCTGGACGGGCCGGACGTGCTGTCGTACGGCACGATGAGCAAGGCGTTCGGCGCGGCGGGGGGCATCGTCCCCGCGACGGGCGAGCTGCGGCGGAAGATCGAGCGGCGGTCGGCGGCGTACGCGAGCACCACCAAGCCGCCGCCCGGGATCGTCGCGGCGGGCGCGGCGGCGATGCGCATCGCGCGGGAGCAGCCGGGGCTGCGCGCGCGGCTGGCGGGGCACGTGGCGCGCGTCCGCGGGGCGCTGCGCGGGTGGGGGCTGGCGCTGGATGACGGACCGTCGCCCATCCTCTGCCTGGACGGGCGGACGGGGCTGGACTTTGGCGCCATCGCGCGGCGGATGTTCGACGAGGAGCGCATCGCCGTGCTGCACATGGCGGGCGGATACGCCAACGTCCCCGCGGGCGGCTGCCTCGTCTTTACGCTGACGGCCGTGCACGACGACGAACAGGTCGATCGGCTGCTGGATGCCCTTCACCGCGCCCTTTGAGACGGATGCGGCTGCACGACGTCTTTCCCGGCCCCCTGACGGAATCCATCCGCCGCGCCGCCGTCTGCGACGATTGGGACGCGTTCGTTGCCGCGGCGGATGCGTATCCAGCGTCGTCCGCATCCACGTTGCTGGCGGAGGCGGACGGGCTCGCGGCGGAGCTGGAATCGCGCGCGGAGACGGGGTTCGCGCCGCCGCGCCTGGCGGATGCGGAGGGGCCGCCCGTGTTCGCGGGGCAGCAGGCGTACATCGACTACCGGCTGGGGATGC
>NZ_DASURI010000729.1:0-2542 GCF_036280135.1 Longimicrobium sp. | reverse complement strand
CAGCGGCTTGCCGAACGCCTGCCGCTCGCGCGTCCACCGCAGCGCCTCGTCCAGCGCGCGCCGCGCGAAGCCCAGCGCCGCCGCGCCCACGGTGGATCGAAACACGTCCAGCGTGCCGAGCGCCACGCGCATCCCCGCCCCCGCCTCGCCCACGAGCGCGTCCGCATCCACCCGGCAGTCCTCCAGCGCCAGCGTGCCCAGGGGATGCGGCGCGATGACGTCGATGCGCTCGCGCACGCGCAGGCCGGGGTTGTCCGCGTCGACCACGAACGCGGCGTAGCCCCGCTCGCCGGCCTCGGGGAACCGGCAAAAGACGACGTAGTGATCCGCGATGCCGGCGTTGCTGATCCACGTCTTGACGCCGTCGATGACGTATCCGCCGTCCACGCGGCGCGCCGTGGTCGTCATGGCCGCCACGTCGCTCCCCGCGTCCGGCTCCGACAGCGCGAACGCGGCGATGCGCTCCCCCGCGGCCACGGGCGGCAGGTAGCGCTCCCGCAGCGCATCCGACCCAAAGAGGCTGATGGGCCCCGTACCCAGCCCCTGCATGGCGAACGCGAAGTCCGACAGGCCGTGCGCGCGCGCCAGCATCTCGCGGGCCAGGCACAGCGACCGCACGTCCAGCCGCTCGCGCGCGCCGCCGTACGGCGCGGGGACGGCCAGCCGCAGCACGCCCCCGCTGCCCAGCCGGCGGACGAGGTCGCGGCAGGTCGCATCCACGTCGCCGTTGTGCGGCAGGTCCGCGATCTCGCGCTCCACGAACGCGTCCAGCTCCGCCGCGAGCGCGCGATGCTCGTCGCCGAAGAACGGCCAGGTCAGGAAGGTTCGGTCGGGCATGAGTCGGCTTCGCCGAAGTGCGAAAGTGCGGGAGTGCGAAAGTGCGAGAGTGAACTGCACGTTCGCGTGAAACTGGGCCGATGCGCACAACGTAACCGGGCGGCGGCCGATGGCAACGTCCCCGGCGCGCGCAGCCGACCCGAATCCGATCCCGATCCGATGATTTCGATGCGCCGCGTGGTCTCGTCCGCGGCTTTGACGCTGTCGATGCTGACCGCCGCGCCAGCCTCACACGCGTGCACGCTGGACGACGCGGGGCGCGCGTGGATCAGGGCGCGCTGGAGGACTGGGAGGTGGCCAGCCGCGACGACCTTCGCCTGCCGCCCGCACCGCTGCCGTGGATGGTGTTCATGGACAGCGCGTGCGTGTGGCACGTGGCGCCGGACGCGCGCGGAGACGCGGAGCTCGCGGCCACGCTGTCGCCGGCGGGCGCGCCGCTGCGGTTCGCGGGCGCGGACGTGCAGGTGCGCGGCGTGGCGCACGACGGCAGCGCGCGTCTTCCCGGCGGTCAGCGCGTACCCGTCCGGCCGCTGGCGTTCGCGGCGCCGTACGGGGATGGGCGGGCGTTCTTCGTGATCGCCATGCCGTCCGTGTGGAATCGCGATCCCAGCCACGCCGCCGATCCGTGGCTCATCAACGCCGTGTTCGTGCACGAGATGACGCATACCCGGCAGGTGGGCACCGTCTACGGGCGCATCGACGCCCTCGCCGCGCGCGTTCCCGACCCCGAGCACCTGGACGACGACGTCATCCAGGACCGCTTCGACAGCATCCCCGCCTTTCGCCACCAGATGGAGGGCGAGATCGCGCTCTTGTACGGCGAGCCGAGCGGCCGGGCGATGACGGGGGATCGAGAGGCGGTCGCGAACGCCCTGCGCCTGGCGGAGGGCCGCCACGCCGTGTGGTTCACGGGGACGGACGAGGCGAACGCCTACGCGGAGCTGGAGGACCTGTTCCTGGACATGGAGGGCGTGGCGCAGTGGGCCGCGTACCGCACGGCGCTGCGCCACGCCGGCGCCGATGCCGATCCGCGCGAGGTGCTCACGCGTTTTCGCCGCGGTGGGCGCTTCTGGTCGCAGGATCTGGGGTTGGCGCTGTACCTGGCCGTCGATGCGCGGGTGCCCGATTGGCAGCAGCGCGTCTTTGGCCCCGAGCAAGCCTCCGCCCGCACGCTCCTCCGCAAGGCGGTAAGGTAGACGGACGAAGCGTAGTCAGTGCAGGGACGTGCAGTTCCGCGGGACCGCAGGAGAGCGGCGGGTCCAAGAAAAGCCGCGATCTCCCCAGCCGAAGCGAGGCCAAGCGCACGACGCGCAGCCCCAGCCGGAGCGAATGAATTCGCCGCTGGAAAATCACGAAGTCCGCCTGCGCGGACTGCCCCAGAAAGGGCCGCCTCGGTGCACCGGGGCGGCCCTTTTTGAGCAGTTGAAGCCCTGTTCGCAGAGCGCGTCAGCGCGAGACAGGGCTTACCGCTGTCCCAGCGGCGGGTTTACCCGCTCAGGCTGGATCCACGAGTCGCGCACTCCCCCCGCCCGCGCACGACCCACTTTCGCACTTTCGCACTTTCGGGTCATGTACCCGTTCATGGTTGATGCCTCGTAGGAGGCACGACCATCGAGAGCAGATGCTGAACGGTCCAGCAACGATCAGTCAGCCCGGCAGCCATCGCCGGCGTGCGCTTGCGTGTGAGGCCATCCACTTCCAGGCT
>NZ_DASURI010000728.1:0-6885 GCF_036280135.1 Longimicrobium sp. | reverse complement strand
GGCCTGCTGCACGCCATCCGCAAGCCCAACGGCTACCGCGAGTTCGACGCGTCGGCGGTGGAGCGGGTAATGGCCATCCGCGACCTGCTGGACGTGGGGTTCACCATCGACGAGATCGCGTCGCTGTCGCCGTGCCTGGTGGGCGCGGGCGGCGACGCGGGCTGCCGCACGCAGACCGTCACGCTGTACCGAGACAAGCTGGCCCGCGTAAACCAGCAGGTGAGCACCCTGCTGCAGCTGCGCCAGCGCATCCAGGAGCGCATCGCCATCCTCGAGCCGGCCCCCGCGGCCGTGCCGGCGTGAGCGCGCCAACCCCTGATCAGCGAGACGAGACCATGGCTGGTGCGACCGTTACCGTGACCGACGCCACCTTCGCCGCCGAGGTGGAGCAGACGAAGGGGCTGACCGTGGTGGACTTCTGGGCCACGTGGTGCGGGCCGTGCCGCATCATCTCGCCCATCCTGGAGCAGATCGCGGCCGAACGCGCGGGCGAGGTCAAGGTCGCCAAGGTGGACGTGGACGAGAACCAGCGCACGGCCGCGCGGTTCAACATCCGCAGCATGCCCACGCTGCTGTTCTTCAAGGACGGCCAGCCCGTGGGGCAGATCATCGGCGCCGTGCCCCGCGCCCACATCGAGAGCGCCATCGCGCAGCTCGCGTAAGCCGCGAGTCTCCCTCGGGCGCGCACCGTTCAAGTCGCCCGACGTGATTCCAGCGCCGGCGTGGCCATGGAGCAAGCTCGGATACCGAACGCCAGAGGGACAGAATCGCCTTTGCGCGACTCTGTCCCTCCGCCGTTCCTGGCCATTTCGAAGCAAATCTGGCTGATCAGCAGTAGCCGGCGGGGCCCGTCTCGCAGCCGTTGACCGTGATCGGATCGGGCTGGATGGGGCAGCAGATGCCCGTCCACAGCCCGCTGACGGGGCTCGGTGCCAGCGCGGCCGCGTCCTGCTCGGGCGCAACCGCGAAGGTGGTGATCTCGAGCTCGTCCACGTTCAGCTTGATCATGCCGCACTCCTTTGGGATGAGAGGTTCGTCCGGCAAGCCCGGACCTGGCGGCAATCTACTTGTTTGGTCGTGAAAAGAAAGTACCCTCTCTGCTGCTCGCCCACGGCCTCACTCCCGCTCCTCCCCTCATGCCGACGGCGCCGGCTCCATCCACCGCGCCCACGGGCGATGCACGCGGTAGCGCGGCACGGCCGTGATGCTCGCCCGCTCCACGCCGATCAGCCGGCGGTCCGCCAGCCGCGCGATGGCGTCCTGGGCGGCGCGGCGCGAGATGCCGGTGCCTTCCGCGATCTGGCGCAGGCTCACGGCGGCTTCGTCCACGCCCCGGCCCCGCGTCTGCCCCCACAGGAACAGGTACACCAGGAACGCCGACGGCTGGTGGTCGTGCCCCACCAGGTCCGGCATCAGTGTGTCCACCACGTACGCGTCCAGCTCCATCGTCCGCATCGGCCGCTCCCGTCGGGTCTATGGCAACGGTTGCCATAGTAGCGGATTCTCGCCTTGTGGCGCCAGGGCTTATGCGCTTTCGTTGTGCCCGCAGGAGCGCGCATCCGAATCCACCCCGCACCCGAAAGCCCGACCATGATCAAGGCCGTCAAGTTCGTCAGCGTGTTCGTCACCGATCAGGACGCCGCGCTCGCCTTTTACACGCAGAAGCTCGGCTTCAGCGTCGTCACCGATCAGCCGATGGGGCCGGATGCGCGCTGGATCGAGCTGCGCATTCCCGGCGCCGAGACGGGCGTGGTGATCATGAAGCCCATGATGCCGGACCACCGCGTGGGCGTGGTGATGAACATGGCGTTCGTGACGGACAACGTGCAGAAGACGTACGAGGAGCTGTCCGCGCGCGGCGTGGAGTTCCGCCAGCCGCCGAAGCCCGAGCCGTGGGGCACCAGCGCCATCTTCGCCGACCCCGACGGCAACGTCTTCGTCCTCAGCAGCAAGTAGGTGTCTATGCAAGAGGCGGCTCCGCGCGGAGCCGCCTCGTGGTGTCCTGCAACTCACCCGTTCGCAACAGGCGATCAGCCGAGGCGAAAGAGTTCTGGCGCACGCTTGAAAAGATCGTGCAGCCTTGGAAGGCTGTGCTGCCGCTGCATCTCTTTCCAGACCGTACGATGCGTAAGACCCCGCAGGCTCCTGTCCGCGTCCGCGAATGCCTGCGGATCCCCCGCGTCGCGGGCGCGAACGTAGTCGGCAGCCAAGCGAAAGTAGTTGCCGAAGGCCGCGCGTCGCGCCTCTGCCAAAAACTCGCGCTTGTTGAGCCTCAGCACCTCGATGGTGTACTCGGCACGCTGATGGTCACGAGATCCCGGCGCGCCGATCGGGATGAAGTAGAAGGTGTCGACCAAGTCCAGCTCCATCCACTGGAGCGGGTCTTCCTGACGTGGATGGATCAGAACGGGGTCTCCGGCTTCGGGCTCCCGCACCGGCGCTCCCCGCCGGCGTGTAACGTCCACGAGGGCGCCCGTTGTGTGAGAGAACACGGCGAACCGATTGTTCTTGGGGCCGTTGCAGGGCCCGCAGGCGTACAGGTAGTTCTCCCAGGCGAACGCCAACTCGGGGTACAGGTCCTTGGGGCGGACATGCTCCACCTCGTCGGCCGCCGAGTCTTCGCAGTATCCGCAGCGACGGGGCCCGTGGCACATGCGTTCCAGCGTCTCGCGCACCACGCCAAACAATGGATCACGGGCCGTATTTCGCTGCCCGAACCGGGCCTTGGCCGCTGTGACCCGTTCCGGGTACGTGGCCAGCGCGTCGATTTCCGCCTGCAGCGCATCCAGCTCCCGCAGACGATCAGATGGAAGCGCCACGTCGGGCAAGCGGATCATGCCGGTACGCGCTGTGCCTCCGGCAGCTTGTCGGCGGCCGTGGGAAGAATCGCTCGCAGGTGCAGTTGCCTCGCCCGCTCCTCGTCGGTAAGCGTGCCTAGACGCTCCTTGCGATTCAGCAGGGCCAGTTCAGACAGCAGCTTCCGGGAGACATCGGAGCGGCTGACGTCCTCGCCGAACAGGTCGGTGCCGTATGCGTCCAGAACGTTGCCGTAAAGCAATCGATCCAGGTCCAATCCCCGCACGCGCTCCAGCGTCGCCTCGGCGCCCGGGGCTGGCAGACGCCAGATGCTCCCCTGCACGGCTGCCTGGCAAATCAGCGGGCTGTGGGTGCTCACGATGAACTGCAGCCGGGGGAATCGCTCGTGGAACCACTGTCCAACCCGCCGCTGCCACGTAGGATGCAGGTGGGCATCGACTTCGTCTACCAGAACCACTCCGGGAACCTCGACCCGCGCCGCGTTGCCTGACTCGAACAGCCGTTCCGGCGGATAGGCCAGGGTAAGCTGCCGAAGGAGCTCGAACGTCATGCTGAGGATGGACCGATAGCCGTCGCTCAGCTCCTGCACCGCCACGCGGGTGCCGTTGCCATCGCAAAACCATACGCCCGCGGAGGAAACCTCATCCAGACGTGTGCCGTGCGGCAGGAATCCCGGCTGGTTGACGAACCGGGTGATGAGGTCGACCAGCGGTGTTCCCGACCCGTGCTGCTCCAGCTTGCTGAATTGCAGCTTCTGCAGCCAGGCGAGGCTCTCCGAGAGCGCCACGTCCTCACCAAAGAGCGAGAGGTGCGCGGCAAGCCGCGGCCTGGACTGAAAGATGTGATCGGCATCCTTATATCCCCCTGAAAAGCGGCGAAACGGACCATAGCCCGCCGAAAACCATCCACGCCCTGGCGACGGCGGACCGGTCGTGCGCCCTCTGTTGAGGCCAAGATCGAGCATCACGGACGATTGACGCTGGAACACGACGGAGGCGATGGCCGCTTCACCGGGCTGGCTGTCTCCCGGGCCGTTGCCAAGGTCCCACACGGGGTTTCCGTGGACCCGCACCTCGATCTGGCCTGTGCTGCTCCCGCGGGTGAGCCATGCGTTCCAGTCTTGGCGCAATGCCTCCGCCTCGACCGGGCCCACCAGAGCAAGTGCGATACTACGCAGAAAAGACGATTTTCCCGAGCCGTTGTCCCCGATGATCACGTGCCAGCCAGGCTCCTCGCCGGCGTCGATCTTCCAGACACACGAGACGAGCGAGCGCACATTCTGAATGTTGACACCGCGGATGTACATGGATCGCCACGCCTGCCATGGGAAACGGCCTCCCGTTGGAGACCCTGCACGTAATGTGTCTTACACGCGGAGATCGAACAACTCGCGCGGGTATCTGCTCCGGGCCGCCCGGGAGGGTTCCCCGTGCGGCCCGCGCGGACATCGGGGGCGGGCCGATCTTACGCCCGCACGAGCTTCTTGTACTTGATGCGGTGCGGGATGTCGGCGGCGGCGCCCAGGCGGCGCTTCTTGTCGGCCTCGTACTCGCGGTAGTTGCCCTCGTACCACACCACCTCGCTCTCGCCCTCGAAGGCAAGGATGTGCGTGGCGACGCGGTCCAGGAACCAGCGGTCGTGGCTGATGACCACGGCGCACCCCGCGAACTCCAGCAGCGCGTCCTCCAGGGCGCGGAGCGTGTCCACGTCCAGGTCGTTGCTGGGCTCGTCCAGCAGGATGAGGTTGCCGCCCTTTTGCAGCGTCTTGGCCAAGTGCACCCGGTTGCGCTCGCCGCCCGAAAGCACCTTGACCAGCTTTTGCTGGTCGCTGCCCTTGAAGCCGAACCACGAGCAGTACGCCCGCGCGTTCACCTCGCCGCGGCCCAGCTTGATGTTGTCCTGCCCGCCGCTGATCTCCTGGTACACCGTCTTTTCGCCGTCCAGCGTGTCGCGGCTCTGGTCCACGTACGCCAGCTCCACCGTCTGCCCCACCTTGAGCGCGCCGCCGTCGGGCGTCTCCTGCCCGGTGATCATGCGGAACAGCGTGGTCTTGCCGGCGCCGTTGGGCCCCACCACGCCCACGATGCCGCCGCGCGGCAGGCGAAAGTCCAGGTTGTCGATGAGCAGCCGGTCGCCAAAGCCCTTCTGCAGCTTGTCGGCGATCACCACGTCGTCGCCCAGGCGCGGGCCGTTGGGGATGACGATCTCGGCGCGGTTGAGCTTTTCGCGCGGGTCCTCGCCCAGCATCTGCTCGTACGCGTCAAGCCGGGCCTTGCTCTTGGCCTGGCGGGCGCGGGGCGCCATGCGCACCCAGTCCAGCTCGCGCTCCAGCGTGCGGGTGCGGGCGCTGGCCTGCTTTTCTTCCTTGCGCAGGCGCTCCTGCTTTTGCTCCAGCCAGCTCGTGTAGTTGCCCTTCCAGGGGATTCCCTCGCCGCGGTCCAGCTCCAGGATCCACTCGGCCACGTTGTCCAGGAAGTAGCGGTCGTGGGTGATGGCCACGATGGTGCCCTTGAACTCCGCCAGGTGGTGCTCCAGCCACGCCACGGACTCGGCGTCCAGGTGGTTGGTGGGCTCGTCCAGCAGCAGCATGTCGGGCTCTTCGAGCAGCACCTTGCACAGGGCCACGCGGCGCTTTTCACCACCGGAGAGGTTCTCCACGGGGGCGTCGCCGGGGGGCAGGCGCAGGGCCTCCATGGCGATCTCGATCTTGCGGTCCAGCTCCCACAGGTTGGCGGCGTCGATGGCGTCCTGGATCTTGGCCTGCTCTTCCAGGAGCTTGTTCATCTCGTCGTCGTCGCTCACGTCGCCAAAGGCGGCGTTCACCTCGTCGAAGCGGCGCAGCAGGTCGCGCTGGGCGCGGACGGCCTCTTCCACGTTGCCGCGCACGTCCAGCGAGTTGTCCAGCTGGGGCTCCTGCGGCAGATAGCCCACGCGGGTGCCCTCGGCGGCCCAGGCCTCGCCGTTGAAGTCCTTGTCCACGCCGGCCATGATGCGCAGCAGGGAGCTCTTGCCGCTGCCGTTGCTGCCCACCACGCCGATCTTGGCGCCGGGATAGAAGGAGAGCCAGATCCCCTTGAGGATCTCGCGGTTGGGCGGAACCACCTTCCGCAGCTCTTTCATCACGTAGATGAAGCGCGACGTATCTGTATTGCTCATCGTGGGATCGGGATCGGGTGCGATTGTCCGTCCGGGGCCGCCGCGCCCCGCCGCAGGTCGTTTGCGGGCGGGAAGATAGCACCCGGGTGCCAGCGGCGGGAGGTGTCGCCTCCCGGCAGCGTTCCAGCGAATGCGGAGAACGGCAACAGCATTTCACGCAGAGGGAGCAGAGGCAGCAGAGTACTTCATCACGCGACGAAGTACTCTGCTGCCTCTGCTCCCTCTGCGTGAGACGTCTTTTCTTCTTTACCGTGCGTGGAGCTTGTCGGCCAGCCAGTCGGCCAGCGCGCCGAGGACGCTCGCGGGGACGCGCTTGTCGGGGAGGGCGGCGTAGCGCGCGGGGTCCGCCGTGCCGTCCGGGTCCGCCAGGAAGAGGTGATTGACGGCGGGGAACACACGCACCGTCACGTCCGCGTTGCCGCCGTCACGGATGGCGGATGCCAGCTCCTGGGCCTGCTCCGCCGTCACCTGCCGGTCCGTCGCGCCCTGCAGCACCAGCACGGGCGCACGCACCCGACGCGCCACGGGGAGTGGATCGTGGTCCAGGAACCAGCGCACCCACGGCGTCCCCGCCGCCGCGGCGTCGCGCTGCGCGGTGGCGGCGGCCAAGGCGGAATCCAGCGCCGCGCCCGTCCGGCCCTGCGCCGCCAGCGCGTCGCGCAGTTGCATGTCGCTGATGCGGCGGCCGCTCCACGAGGGGCCGGCCAGCAGCACCACGGCCGCGATCCGCGCGTCGTCCGCGGCCACCATGGGCGCGATGATGCCGCCCTCGCTGTGGCCCGCCAGGGCGACGCGCGCGGGGTCCACGTCCGGGCGCGCGCGCAGCCACGAGACGGCGGCGCGGATGTCGTCCGCGAAGTCCGCCGTCGTCACGGTGGGCGTGGCGCCGCCGGAGCCGCCCACGCCGCGGTC
>NZ_DASURI010000727.1:0-4955 GCF_036280135.1 Longimicrobium sp. | reverse complement strand
GCGGGACGGCGCTGCTGCTCAGTGCCGGCGTGGGCGCGGGTGTGAACGCGGGTGCCCGCGACACGCGCCGTCGCCGCCTGGGTGCGTGAACGGAAGTGCGTGAGTGCGTTGGTGCGTGAGTGCGGGAGTGGCATCCCGCCGGCCGCGCGCCGCACGACCCGCATCGGCTGAAACGCGCGGAGGCGCGGAGATGATCTCTCCGCGCCTCCGCGTTTTTGTCTGCACCCGCGTCGCGCCGCTCATGTCCGCCTTCCGGCCGGAGGGGATGATGCCACCTCGCGGATCGGTTCCGGCGAGGCCGTCTCCCAGCCGGAGCGAATGAATTCGCCGCTGGAAATTCGCGAAGTCCGCCTGCGCGGACTGCCCCAGCACAGGTCGGATTCCGTGCACCGGAGCGGAGTTCCGGCCGTTGAAGCCTCACGAAGTTTGTGAGGCTTTCCGCTGTTGTTGCGGCGGCTTCAGCCGCTCCGGCTTGAGGGTGGCGACACCGGATCAGATCCGCACTCGGCATCATTTGCCGGGGCTGGGGCGCCGCCTGACCGGTACGGATCCGCAATGGTCCATCAGCCGCCCTGGTCCAACGCCGCGCGGGCAACGAGAAGGCGCGGCGGGGAATTGCATCCCCTCCGCGCCTCGTCGCATCCACGTCAGTCGCAGTTCACTCCCGCACTAACGCACTAACGCACTCACGCACTCACGCACTCCCGCACTCACGCACTTCCGTCCTACTGCCGGCAGGGCGCGTTGGGGTCCTGCCGCGGGCCGTTCACAACCAGGCGGCCGGGACGGTTGGCGACCTCGGTGGCGATCTCCTGCAGAAAGCCGCCCACGCGCGCCATGTGGTCGTAGTCGATGTACTGCGGCTCGTCCGTCACCATGTGGTAGCTGGGATGGTAGCCCAGCGAGAAGTACGTGATGGGGATGCCGTGCCGCGCGTACATGAAGTGATCGCTGCGGCAGTAGCGGTTGGCCGGGTGGCCCGCCGCGTCCCACGAGTAGTCGATCGACATCGGGTTCTGGCGGCGGCCGTTGATCGTGTCGATCAGGTCGCCCAGCTCCGTCGAAAGCCGCCGCGAGCCGATCATCTGGATGCTCCAGGGACCGCCCCCGCGCACCTCCTCGGCCCGGCCGTGGCCCACCATGTCCATGTTGAGCACCGTGACGATGCTGTCGCGCGGCACCGTGGGATGGTCGCTGAACCACTGCGAGCCCAGCAGCCCCGCCTCTTCCGCCGTGTGCGAGATGAACAGGATGGACCGGCGCGGCTTGTTGGGGCTGCGGGCGAACGCCTCGGCGATCTCCAGCAGCGTCACCGTGCCCGAGCCGTCGTCATCCGCGCCGTTGTAGATGCTGTCCATCCGCGAGCCGTCCGCCGACAGGCTGTCGCGCAGGGCGCGGATGCGGGCCGCCTGCTCCGGCGTGGGCGTGCGCACGGCGTCGTTGGCCCCCTGCGGCCGCATGACCGTGTTGAACGCCAAGGCGCTGTCGTGGTCGAACGCCTGGCCGCTGATGCCCTCGTGGTCGTTGTGCGCGCTGATGCCCACGTACTGCCGGTTCACCGTGGGGTCGCTGCCGCGCAGGATGGCCACCACGTTGCGCGCTGGCGCGTCCGCCGGCCGGGCCACGAAGTGAAAGCCGCCGCTCACCGTGCGGCCCGCCGTGCCGGGACGCATGCCGTCCAGCGGGGCGCCCAGCAGCCGCTCGGCCGCCGCGCGGGTGATGCTCATCCCCGCGGGGCCCGTGGCGGGCTGCTCACCCGGCTCCTGCAGGTCCGCCGACTCGTTCTGCCCGTACGTGCGGATGACGGGCGGCGAGATCTCCGTGGCCGCCACGGCCACGCCGGCCGCGTTGGGAAAGCGCGTGCGCGGGTAGCCGGCCCACCAGCGGCCGTTGGGCTGCCCGTTGGCGCCGTTGCCCGGCAGCAGCACCACGAGCTTGCCCGCCGCCTGCGCGTCCGTGATCATCTCGCCGCCCAGCGTGCCGCCAAAGACCACGGGCGTGTTGCTGGCCCGCAGCTCCGCGCCAAACGGGAACGCGTCCGACGGCGGCAGGGGCGAAAAGTCCTCCCACGCCCGCAGCGCCTGCCCGGCCACGGACAGCGACACGTCGCGATCGATGCCGCGCACCACCAGCGGGATGGCCTGGAAGTAGGTGCCGTTCTCCCCCGCCGGCTCAAGCCCCATGCGCCGGAACTCCGCGGCGATGTAGTCCGTGGCCATCACGTTGCCGCGATGCCCCGCCTGACGCCCCATCATGCTGTCGTCGGCGATAGTGTACAGCCGGCTCATCAGGTCGCCCGGCGTGATCTCCGCCACCGTGGGACGCGCCGCGTAGGTCAGCGGCAGCGCGCGACTGTTGCCGGGCCCATCGGTGCCGCTCGTGGCGGGCGCGACGGTCTGACCATTCGTGGTGGTTGCCGGGGCGCACGCCTGGGCCGCGGCTAGCGCCGCCAGCACGGGCAGGCCGCGGACGAGGATTCGGTACGAGCTCACAAACTGCTCCTTTGCCTGGTTCTTCAGCCTGCCGGGTTCCCGCCGAAGATACAGCCGGCGGCGGACGCGGCAAGTTAGGGAATAGGGAACAGGGAATAGGGAATAGCGGGCAACGGCGTCACCGCGTCGATTTCCGTCCCCGTCGGAAACAATCGGAGGGGCGGATGCGACCACGTCCGGCCCTCGTCCGCCATCCGCCAATGCGACGGCTACTCGGTCCGGGGATCCGTCACCTGGCCCACGAAGAGCAGCGTGCCCGTCTGGTCGTCGCGGATGGCGATGACGAACGGCCGGTCCACCGTGAACGCCAGCGGGGGCGGCGGCATGCTCGTTGTCCGCATCTCGATGCCCGTGACGGCGGCGGCCTCCGTGCCCTCCTCGTTCACCTCGATGAACACCTTTTGCTTGGCCTCGCCCACGTAGGCGTTCTGCCGGGCCAGGTACTCCGCCGTCAGCATGGCGCCAAAGCGGGCCGCCGTCGGGCTGAACGCGTCCGCCATCCCCATGGCCGCCAGCGGCTGGTTCAGGCGCGACTCCACGTTCAGCCGGTACTTCGGCATGGTCAGCGCCACCTCGCGCGGGCTGAAGCGGCTCATCCACCCGTGCCATGCATCCGTCGTAAGGCGGCCACGCAGCTGCGCCAGCGACTGGCCCGTGTCCGGCAGCAGCACGTACATGGCAAAGCGGTCGCCGCGGTACGGAAGGCGCACGGCCTGGAACCCCTCGCCCTGCATCCACCCGTAGCTGCCCGTGCGCGACATCATCGGGCGCTGCACGTCGCCGCCGGGGGCGTGAAAGGTGCGGGGGCGCGTGGCCTGCGCGCGGAACTCGTCCCGCCAGCGGCCCTTGAAGTACACCGCGTTCATCAGGTACAGGATGAGGTCGCCGTCCAGCGGCGGCTCCACCATCTGCGTGATGCGCCCGTTGGTATTGCGCGAGGCCCAGTCGTTGATGCGCCGCGCCGCCTCGGGCGAGCTGAAGTCCAGCGTGGCCACTTCGGCGCGGTAGAACTGCTGGTTGCGCTCCATGAACGAGGGCTGGAACGGCACGCCCTGCCGCGCCCACAGCGAGTTGGCCACGGCCAGCTCCACGTCGTCCGTGCGCAGGGCGGCGGCAAGCGATGCATTGGCGGCGTTCAGCGCGTCCACCTCCATCCCCGTGGAGAGCGCGCGCTCGATGCCCGTGCGCGTGGAGCCCGTGGCGCCGTTGGCCACCATGCTCACGGCCAGCCCCGCGCTCAGCGGCGAAACGACGACGTTCTCGTTGGGCCGCGCCTGGGCCAGGCGCTGGAACAGGTCCAGCCCGAACGCGGCGTAGTCCGGCGCCAGCTCGCCGCGCGCCAGGCGGCTGGGCCCGGGAACCCAGGGCGTGGTGTCCATCGGCTTGATTCCCGCCGTGTCGATGCGCGGCTTGTCCTGCGCGTTGGCGCAGCCGGCCGCGGCTGAAAGCAGGGCGGCAGCCGCCAGCAGCGGCCGCAGCGAACGTGTGCACATGATGCCTCCTCGTGGATGTCGCGTTCGGTGTACCCGCCGGCCCGGGGAGGAGGTTCCGTGACGAGGTACGGAGGTACGGGGGTAGGGAAGTGCGTGAGTGATTCAGCGGAGGGAGAGCGATGGGCGGAGCGCGGCGATGGATGACGGTGGTGCTGATGATGATCGTGGCGGCGTGCGGGCCCGCGCGGGGCGAGGGAATCGCACCCCGCGGCGACGCGCGGCTGATCTCGGCGGAGGAGATCGCGCAGACGCCCGCCACCAGCGTGTACGAGATCGTGCAGCGACTCCGGCCCGCGTGGCTGCAGCAGCGCGCCGCCCAGGGCGCGTACGGCTATCCCACCGTCTACATGGGCTCGCAGGCGCTGGGCGGCGTGGAGCGCCTGCGCGAGATGAATTCTGCCAATGTGGCGGAGATCCGCTACCTGGACCCCGTCCAGGCCACCTCCCGCTTTGGCAGGAACGTGCCCTTCGGCGTTATCCAGGTGGTCGCGGACATCGGCGGATGAAGCGACGGAACTCCGCGAATGGGCAGATTCTTACCGGATTCCGCCAGCGTGCGGACCCGCGGGCGTCCGCCGGCCGCTTTGTACGGGAGTCTTGGCACGAGGCTTGATGCCACGTAGCTTGTCGGGAGTGTGTGGGAGTTCGCCTTTTTCAACGGGACACCAGGCGGTGCAGCGATGGCGCGGGAAACAGGAAACGTGAAGTGGTTCAACCCGGAGAAGGGCTTCGGGTTCATCACTCGCGACAACGGGGAGAAGGATGTGTTCGTCCACCACAGCGCCATCCAGGGCAGCGGCTTTCGCACGCTGAACGATGGCGAGCGGGTGGAGTTCGACGTCGTGCAGGGCCAGAAGGGCCCGGCGGCCGAGAACGTGACGCGCCTTGACGCCCCCGAGGGTGGTAACGGCGGTGGCGGTGGTGGTGGCGGCGGCCGCAGCGGTGGCGGCGGCTACGGCGGTGGTGGTGG
>NZ_DASURI010000726.1:0-6208 GCF_036280135.1 Longimicrobium sp. | reverse complement strand
GTTTGCGGGAGAGGGTGCGAGCGACAGCGAGCGGGTGAGGGCCCGCGGGTGAGGGCCCCGCCGCCTTGACCACGCACGCCCTTCCGTCGCATTCTCACGCATCCCGCACCGTCACGCCCCCACCCCGCCACGCCCGTCCGGATCCCCAGATGCGCAAGAAGCTCCTTATCGGCCTGCTGGCGCTGGTCGCGCTGCTGCTGATCGTCGTTCTCAGCGGGCGCTGGTGGCTGGGCCGCTCGGCGGCGGACCCCGCCCGCGACGCATCCATCGCGGGGCTGCAGGCGCCCGTGGAGGTGTGGCGCGACTCCCTGGGCGTGCCGCACGTGTGGGCGCGCAACGAGGACGACCTGTTCCGCGCCATGGGCTACGTCCACGCGCAGGACCGCCTGTTCCAGATGGAGCTCTTTCGCCGCGTGGCCGACGGCCGCATGGCCGAGATCCTGGGCGAAAACCTGGTCAACACCGACCGGTTCCTGCGCACCATCGGCATGGGGCGCGCGGCGGCCGAGAACGAGGCGCGGCTGGACCCCGCGCACCGGCGCCTGCTGCAGGCCTACGCCGACGGCGTGAACGCGTGGATCGGCAACCATCCCGGCCCGCTGCCGCCGGAGTTCGTCACCCTGCGCTTCAAGCCGGAGCCGTGGACCGTCCGCAACTCGCTTTCCATCGCCAAGATCATGGCGTGGGACCTGGCGGACTGGAACGTGGGCCTGGAGGTGCAGCGCGCCCTGGACGCCGTGGGCGACTCGCTGGGGCGCGATGTGCTGCCGTTCTATCCGGATTCCGGCCTGACGATCCTGGGCGGCGACGCCGACTGGGAGGGCCGGGGCGCCGCGCCGCCGGCCCAGGCCGCGCCCGCCGCCGCCCTGCCCCGCGTCTCGGGCGTGGAGCTGCCGGACGTGCCGCAACTCGCCCTGGAGCTGCTGGAGACGGCGTCGGCGTCGCACGCGTCCAACTCGTGGGTCATCGGCGGGTCGCGGACACGCTCGGGCAAGCCCATCCTCGCCAACGACATGCACCTGGCGCTGCGGGCGCCCGCCATCTGGTACCTGGCGGCCCTGCACGGCGGCCCCTTCGACGTCACGGGGATGACGCTCCCCGGCGTGCCCGTCGTCGTGGCCGGCCACAGCCGCCGCGTGGCGTGGGGCTACACCAACGCCATGGTGGACGACGTGGACCTGTTCGTGGAGCAGGTCGATTCCGCCAACCCCAACCGGTACCGCACGCCCGAGGGATGGGCGGAGATGACGGTCCGCCAGGACACCATCCGCGTAAAGGGCAAGGCGCCCGTCGTGCAGGCGGTGCGGGCCACGCGGCACGGGCCCGTCATCTCCGACGTGGACGAGCGCGGCGGCACGAACCGCGTGATCGCCATGCAGTGGACGGCGTACGCGCCCTCCACCGAGGTGGCGGCGCTCTTCGAGATGAACCGCGCGCGCAACGCAGACGAGTTCCTGCAGGCCGTCAGCGGGTTCAACAACCCGCACCAGAACGTGGTCTACGCCGACGCCGACGGGCAGTTCGGCTACTGGATGGCGGGCCGCGTCCCCATCCGCCGCGGGGGTGACGGCGTGCTGCCCGTCCCCGGCTGGACGGGCGAGGGCGACTGGACGGGCTGGCTGCGCTTCAACCAGCATCCGCACGTGCGCAACCCGGCGGACGGCTTTGTCGTCACGGCCAACAACCGCCAGGTGGGCAGCCAGTACCCGCACCACATCACGGCCAACTGGGCGGAGCCGTGGCGCGCCGTCCGCATCCGGCAGATGGTGGAGGCCGGCCGCGACCTGACCGCCGCGGACGTGCTGGCGCAGCAGATGGACGTGCGCGACGCCTGGGCCCTGCGCCACCTGCCGCGCGCCGTGCGGGCCGCGGACAACGCGGGGCTGGCGGATGCCGCGCACGAGCTGCGCGCGTGGAACGGCGAGGCCAGGGTGGACTCGCGCGGGGCGGCGCTGTTCTACGTGTGGTTCGAGGAGCTGCGCACGCGGGTGGGATCGGACGAGTTCCGGGGCAAGCCGGTCTACTTTCCGCGCACGGCCATGGAGCGCGTGCTGGCGCGCGGTGGCGGCCCATGGGTGGACGACGTGACGACGGATTCCACGGAGACGCTGGACGGCCTGGCGGCGGCGGCCATGCGTACGGCCGTGGAGCGGGTGGGAGAAAAGCGCTGGGGTGACCTGCACGTCACGCGCATCGACCACCCCATGGGCGTGGTGAGCGTGCTGGACCGCGCGTTCGGCCTCAACATCGGCCCGTTTCCCAACGGTGGCGCGTTCTACACGGTCAACGTGAGCGGATGGGGCGGGCGCACGCCGCCGTTCAACAACGCGTACGGCAGCAGCCAGCGCCACGTGGTGGACATGGCGGACCCGGACGGCTCCGGCGGCTTCGTGATCCCCACGGGGCAGAGCGGCAACCCGTACTCCCCGCACTACCGCGACCAGACCCCGATGTGGCGCGAGGGCCGCCTGTGGCTCATTCCGCTCGATCGTGGCAAGGCCGAGGCGCGCGCCGTCAGCCGGATGACGCTGCGGCCGGGGATGTGAGTGCGTGAGTGCGTGAGTGCGTGAGTGCGTGAGTGCGTGAGTGCGAAAGTGCGAAAGTGCGAAAGTGCGAAAGACGAACCCCGGACGGCATGGCCGCCCGGGGTTCGTCTCTTTTGCAGTTCTCCCCCTCCCCCGCGAAGCGGGGGCAGGGGGTCGGGGGGAGGGGGCCCTCCGCGCGCGAGAGACACTCCGCTCCCTGTCTGAATCCCCCCACCCTTTTTCCCCGCCTTCCGCTCGCGCCTGACGCGGGCTCAGTGCTGCTTGACGAACTTCTCCAGTTCGCGGGCGAAGTCGCGGGGGCGCTCCCAGTGCGGCGCGTGGCCCGTCGCCGGGTAGACGGACAGCGTGGCGTTGGGGATGGCCGCGATCAGCGCGTCCTGCTCCGCGCGCGGAAAGATGGCGTCCTGCTCGCCCCAGATCACCAGCGTCGGCGCCTGGATCTCGTCCAGCCGATCGGCGTTCCGCGTGGCGATCAGCCCGTCCAGCACATCCTTCCACACCTGCGCGGGCAGCTTGAGGCTCTCACCCACGGCCGTCTGCAGGAACGCGTCCGGGACGGGGTGAAAGACGGTGCTGGACTGGAAGTCGTACGCGAACTGGTACGGCACCGGGTCCGTCAGCGTCTGCACGGCATCGCGCAGGCCCAGCACGCCCTCGTTCCCCGCCACCGTCGCCGAGCCCACGAGCACCAGCTTCTCCACGCGCCCGGGATACTCGATGGCCACCGTCTGCGCGATGAAGCTGCCCATGGAGTGGCCCACGACCGTCGCGCGCTCGATGCCCAGCGCCTCCATCAGCCCGTCCACGTCCGCCGCGAAATCCTGCGGCGTGTAGCTGCCGGGCCGGTCGCTGTCGCCGTGGCCGCGCTGCGTGACGGAGATGGCGTGGTACCTGGGCGCCAGCAGCGGCAGGATGCGGCTGTACGAGAACCACGAGTCGGTGTAGCCGTGCAGCAGGATGATGGGCTCGCCGTCCGGCCGGCCCGTCTCGGCGTACTGCAGGCGCACGCCGCTGGGCAGCGTGACCTCGCGCAGCTGGATGTTCTTTGACGCCGCGACTTCCGCCGTCCCGGCGTCGATGGGCTGGCTGACCTGGGCGGGGTTGTCGCACGCCGCCGCGGCAATGAGGATCGCGGGCAGGGCGAAGCGCCGGGCGAACGTCGTGTATGCAGGCATGGGTGGATTGGGTGCGGATGACCTGAGATCGATGCCCAGCATGGATGCGGGCGGATGGGACGATAAGACACCGCCGTCTCGGCCGCGTCTCACCTGTTTACGAACGCGCGGAGGAATCGGATTCTGCCGCGAATTCCGAAAATCCCATGCGGCCCCTGGCATCGGACGCGAATGGGCTCGACGCTGGAAAATCGCGAACTCCACCCCGCTTTCCCTGTAGCCGGAAGCGGCACGGACCACCCCAACGACAGCGGGAAGCCTCACAGATTGCGTGAGGCTTCAACTGCCGGAGGGTCGTCGCCGGCGCACGCGACACGGCCTCCGCCGGGACAGTCCGCGAAGGCGGATTTCGTGCCTTTCCAGCGGCGAATTCATTCGCTCCGGCTGGGGGACGGCCCTTCCCGGACGAGACCCGCGATGCCGCGATGAGCATCGGTCACCGAGGCTGGAACGCGCCCGCTGCCCACCGTCATCCCCCCATCACACCCACATCGTGAACACGGCCACCTCGGGCGGCGCGCCCAGGCGCACGGGCATCACGGACGTGCCGATGCCGCGCGACACGTACAGCGGCACGGCGCCGGGATCGCGGAACCAGCCGCGCACGTAGCGCCCGCTCCCCGCCGGCAAGATCGGCGTCCAGCCCAGCAGGCTCACCTGCCCGCCGTGCGTGTGGCCGCTGAGCATCATCGTGATCCGGCTCACGTCCACCGGCGCCGGTATCGCGCCCAGCGCGGGGACGATCAGCCGGTCGCGGTGCTCGGGGCAGTGCGCCAGCAGCAGGTGCGCGTCCGCGTCCGGCACCGTGGCCAGGACGCGCCCATCCGGCCGTCCGCCGATCAAATCGTCCAGCCCCGTCAGCACCAGGCCGCGGCCGCCCGCGTCGTGGATGGCGGACTCGTTGACGAGCAGGCGGCAGTTGGCGCGATGGTAGACGTCCGCCAGCTCGCCCAGGTCCACGCCGCTCCAGTGCTCCCAGTTGCCCAGGATGGCGTACTTGGGCGTGCGCGCGTCGAACAGGGCCAGCAGCGACCGCAGCTCGCCCAGCCGGTCGGGCTTGTCCACCGAATCGCCCGTGAACAGCAGCAGCTCCGGGCGGATGGCGTTCACCCGCGTGGCGATGCGCCGGTGCATGGCGCCCACGCGGTGCAGGTGCAGGTCACTCACCTGCACGAACGTGATCTCGCGCTGCGCGGGGGACGTGCGCGCGTTCACCCGGTGATGGGTAAAGCCGGCCCGGTGCGGCTCCACGTATGCCGCGTATCCGCCCAGCGACAGGGAGCCCGTGCCCGCCGCGGCGGCGGAGAGGGCCAGGAATCGGCGTCGGTTCATCGGCAATGAGAAACCGGCCGGCGGAACGGGTCCGCCGGCCGGTCGACAGGGTGCATCCGCATCCGGCGGGCGCGGATCAGGCGCGGGCTACGCGGCCGCCGGCCTTGGGCGCCGGCGCGCGGCGCAGGGCCAGGTAGAACGCCGCCGCCGTGGCGATCAGCAGCACGCTGATGAGCTGGGCCACGGAGAACATCCCCAGCAGGCGGTCGTCCTTGGCGCGGAAGATCTCCACGATGAACCGCTCCACGCCCGCCAGCGCCAGCCACACGAAGAACAGCTGTCCCGGCGTGGCCGCCAGCCGCGGACGCAGCTTGACGAGCAGCGCCAGGATGATGAGCGTCATCCCCGTCTCGTACAGCTGCGTGGGGTGCACGGAGAGCACGGTGCTGTCGGGCACGGAGGCCGGCACGTCCACGCCAAAGGCGCGCAGGTTGGCGGCGGTGGAGGGCGGCGCCCCCTGCGGAAAGGCCACGGCCCACGGCGCGTTGGTGGGGCCGCCGTAGTCGTCGCCCACCAGGAAGCAGCCCACGCGGCCCACGGCGTAGCCCAGCGCCAGGGCGGGCGCCACGGCGTCGGCGACCTTCCAGGTGGGGAGCTTGAGCTGGTGCAGCCGGAACAGCACGCCCAGCGCGCCGCCGATGAGGCCGCCGTACCACACCAGCCCCGAGCGCGACAGCAGCGCGCCCCACGGGTCCATCGCCGTCTCGCCGAAGTGCAGGATGAGGTAGTAGAACTTGGCGCCCAGGATGCCGCAGATGGCCGCCCAGCCAGCCAGGTCCCACGCGGCCTCGGGGTCCTGCCCCTGGCGCTTGAGCTCGCGCGCGAGCAGCCAGCCGGCCGCCAGGAACGACAGCGCGATCATCACGCCGAAGCTGGTGACCTTGAAGCCACCGATTTCGAAGAGAACGGGCAACATCGCGGGGACCTGTTCGAGGGGGAGAACGAGCGGGAACACCTGTCGCGCATAAACTTACGCCACTTGGGCCGATCGGTAAAGGCGTGAGGGAGGACGGATGGTGATCGGCGGATGCGGGGACGGACGATTGCGGTGGAGTTCCAGCGGGTGGGCGATGGATCACAGGGGATGGCAGAGGCGCGTCGTTGCGCGACGCGGGGCCCTCTCCCCCGCCCGCCTTTTGCTCGTTCCTCGCAACG
>NZ_DASURI010000725.1:0-7501 GCF_036280135.1 Longimicrobium sp. | reverse complement strand
CCGGCTCGAGCAGGAGGGCCCCGACCGCGTGCGCGTGTCCGGCGTGAAGGGACGCGGCGCGACCGACAAGCTCAAGGTCTCGATCGCCTACGAGTCCGGCTGGAAGGCCGTCGGCACGCTCGTCTACGGCTGGCCCGACGCCGTGGAAAAGGCGCAGCTGGCGGACCGGGTGCTGCGCGAGCGGCTGGACCGGCTGGGCCTCAGGTTCGACGAGGTGCTCACGGAGTTCGTGGGCTGGAACGCCACGCACGGTCCCCTGGCCGGCCCCCTGCCGCGCGACCTGCCGGAGGTGACGGTGCGCTGGGGCGTGCGGGGGCAGGACAAGGCGGCCGTGGAGCGCTTTACCAAGGAGATCGCGCCGCTGGTGCTGGCCGGCCCTCCGTCCGTGACGGGCTTTGCCGGCGGCCGCCCGGCCGTGCAGGAGATCATGGCGTACTGGCCCGCGCTCATCCCCAAGACGGAGATCGAGCCCGGGCTGACGGTGGAGGTGGTGACGGCATGAGGGAACTGAAGTACCAAGTGACAAGTGCCAAGTGCCAAGTCGTTACTTGGCACTTGGTACTGGGCACTAGGCACTCTCCGTCCGGAGCCGGCCCGTGCGCATAACCTTCCTGGGCACGGCCGCGGCGCGCCCCACCGTGGGGCGCAACGTCTCGTCGCTCATCCTGCAGCGCGAGGGCGACGTGATGATGTTCGACTGCGGCGAGGGCACGCAGCGGCAGATGATGCGCTTTGGGACGGGGTTCACCTTCAGCGAGATCTTCTTCACGCACCTGCACGCGGACCACTTCCTGGGCGTCATCGGCCTGCTGCGCACGCTGGGGCTGCAGGCCCGCGAGGAACCCGTGGACCTGTGGACCCCGCGCGGGACGATGGACACCCTGCGGCAGGCCGTGGAGCTGGGCGTGGAGCGCGTTCCCTTCGAGGTGCGCATCACGGAGCTCGCGCCCGGCGATACCCTGCGGCGCGGCGTATACGACGTCGTGCCGTACAAGACCAGCCACCGCGGCGGGCCGTCGCTGGGCTACGCCGTCGTGGAGCACCCGCGGCTGGGCCGCTTCAACGCCGACAAGGCGCGGGAGCTGGGCATTCCCGAGGGGCCGCTGTGGGGCAAGCTGCACCACGGCGAGGCCGTGGAGGTAGACGGCCGCGTCTACCGCCCGGAGGACATCGTGGGCGCCGAGCGGCCCGGCCGCCGCGTGGTCTACACGGGCGACACGCGCCCCTGCGCGGGCACGCGCGAGCACGCCCGCGGCGCCGACCTGCTCATCCACGAGGCTACCTTCGCGCAGGACGAGGCAGACCGCGCGGGGCAGACAGGCCACAGCACCGCCCGCGAGGCGGCGGAGATCGCCGTGTCGGCCGGGGCGCTGCGGCTGGCCATCACGCACTTCTCGCCGCGCTACGCCGACGATCCGCGCACGCTGGAGCGCGAGGCGCGCGCCGTCTTTCCCGACGTGGTCGCCGCCAACGACGGGTTGGTCATCGAGGTGCCGTACCGCGAGAGCTGACGCGATCCCGGTTCGGGTCCCGAATGAAGAAGCAGCGTCCGCGGAGATTTGCTCCGCGGACGCTGCTTTCGTTCCGGAACGGCCGGGAGCTAGATCTCGGGCTCCTGCGGGTAGCACGGATAGCAGGTGCCGTACATGCAGGTGTTCTGGTAACAGGTGTAGCACGTGTTGTTGCAGCTGTTGCAGCTCCCGTAGCACGAGGCATAGCAGGTCCCGTTGCAGGACGCGGCGGCCGTGTACGGCGGGCAGTTCACTTCCGTGTAGTTGGGATCGATGGGCTCGCAGGGCTGGTCGTAGCTGGGACCGCTGCCGGGCAGGTGCGCGCGCACCGTGCCCTCGCCGGCGAGCGCCGGGCCCGTGGCGAACGTGTCGACGTGCAGATCGTCCAGGCGAAGCTTCTTCATCGTCATCCTCCGGTTCTGGTCGTGTGGCCGGCCTCGCCGGCCGTGAGTCGCACGTCAACTAAACGTCCTGAACCGGTAGTCGCAAGTTCGTTCAGCGTTTTTGCCGGAGGGATTGCTCGACGTGCCGGCACGCCGCGCAGCAGGGGAGGTCGCGAGTCGACGAGCGGGTGGGGGGCCTCGTCGCGGTGCCCGCCTGTCCACCGAGTCCCATCTCGCCGATCCCTCCCCCCGCTGTTGACTCCGTAGATCTTGGGTGAAGATTGTGCCGGGCGAAAATTCCCGCGCCGGCCGATGTCGAAATCGGCACCTCCCGTTCGACCATCTGTGTTCACGCGGTCTTACCCCTTTCGAGCGAGGTTCCCGATGAAGTACCTGTGCCTGATCTACGGCGACGAGAAGCTGTGGGAAGCCATGTCCCCGGCCGAGGGCCAAGCGGAGATGGCCGAGTACGACGCGTTCACGGACGACATCCGCGCCGCCGGGCAGTACGTCGCCGGCGAGGCGCTGCAGCCCGTTGCGACGGCCACCACCGTGCGCATCCGCGACGGCAAGCTGTCCACCACGGACGGCCCGTTCGCCGAGACCAAGGAGCAGCTGGGCGGCTTTTACCTCATCGAGGCGCGGGACCTGAACGAGGCCATCCAGGTGGCGGCAAAGATCCCGTCGGCACGCATCGGCAGCGTGGAGGTGCGGCCGATCGTCGACTTCGGCGCGATGTAGCCCCGCTGGCGTGAAAGGCCCGGTGCGCGCGCGCCGGGCTCAACGCGACCCTCCAACCGATCGCATCCAGCCAGGGGCCACGATGAAGTACCTTTGCCTGATCTACGACCAGGAGCGGGACTGGGATGCCATGCCCCCGGGCGAGGCCGATGCCTGGCTGGCCGAGTGCATGGCGGCCGAGGACGCCCTCCGCGCCGGCGGCCATCACCTGGCCGGCGAGGCGCTGCACCCGGCCGCCTCGGCGTCCATCGTGCGCGTTCGCAAGGGCAGGCTGTCCGTCACGGACGGCCCGTTCGCCGAAACCCGGGAGCAGCTGGGCGGCTTCTACCTGGTGGAGGCGCGCGACGTGGAGGAGGCCGTCCGGGTCGCCGCGATGATCCCCGCCGCGCGCACCGGCTGCATCGAGGTGCGTCCGGTCGTGGACTTTACCGCGCGCTGATCCCGTGACGATGGCGGCGGACGCGGCCGATGACGCGCGGCGGGCCCTGGATGCCGTCTACCGCGCGGAGTCGCGCCGCGTCCTGGCCACGCTCATCCGCCTGCTGGGCGACTTCGACCTCGCGGAGGAGGCGCTGCACGACGCGTTCGCGGCCGCATTGGAGCGGTGGCCGCGCGACGGCGTTCCCGCCAGCCCGCGCGCGTGGCTCGTTTCCGCGGGCCGCTTTCGCGCCATCGACGCCCTGCGCCGCCGCGCCCGCTTCGACGCGCGGGCGGCGGACGTGGCCGATCATCTCCATCAAGCCCCGGCAGACCCGTCGGAGCTGGGGGGCGACGGCGTGGAGGACGACCGGCTGCGGCTCATCTTTACCTGCTGCCATCCCGCGCTGTCGCCGGACGCGCAGATCGCCATGACGCTGCGCGAGGTGTGCGGACTGACGACGGAGGAGATCGCGCGGGCGTTCCTGGCTTCCGCGCCCACGCTGGCGCAGCGGATCGTGCGCGCCAAGGCCAAGATCCGCGGGGCGCGCATCCCCTACGAGGTGCCGTCGCGCGCGGACCTGCCGGACCGGCTGGACGCCGTGCTGCACGTGGTCTACCTCGTCTTCAACGAGGGATACTCCGCGTCGTCCGGCGCGTCGCTCACCCGCGCGGACCTGTCCGGCGAGGCCATCCGCCTGGGCCGGCTGATCGCGGAGCTGCTGCCGGAGCCGGAGGTGCACGGGCTGCTCGCGCTGATGCTGCTGCACGAGTCCCGTCGCGCCGCGCGCACGTCCGCGGACGGCGAGCTGGTGCTGCTGGCGGACCAGGACCGCGCGCTGTGGGACGGGCGGATGATCGCGGAGGGATGCGCGCTGACGGAGCGCGCGCTGCGGTCGCGGCGGTTCGGGCCGTACGCGCTGCAGGCCGCCATCGCCGCCGTGCACGCCGAGGCGCCGACGGCGGGCGCCACGGACTGGGCCCAGATCGTGGGATTGTACGACGTGCTGCTGCGCGCCGATCCGTCGCCCGTCGTGGAGCTGAACCGCGCGGCGGCCGTCGCCATGCGCGACGGCCCCGCCCCCGGCCTCGCGCGCATCGACGCGCTGCTCGATCGCGGCGACCTGGCCGACTACCACCTTGCGCACTCCGCCCGCGCGGACCTGCTGCGCCGCCTGGGAAGGACGGCGGAGGCGCGGGATGCGTATCAGCGCGCCCTCTCCCTGGCGCGGCAGGAGCCGGAGCGCCGGTTCCTGGCGAGGCGGATGGAGGAGATGGGGGATGCGGATCGGTAGGGTAGCGGTCAGCGCGGCGCGACCCGAGCCGGAGTGAGTGACCCCGCCGTTACCCGGTGACGGCCGCCATCCCGCCGGAGCGAATGAATTCGCCGCTGGAAAGGCACGAAGTCCGCCTCCGCGGACTGCCCCAGCGGCGATCGGCCGGGCGTACACCGGGGCGGCGATCACGCAGTTGAAGCCTCACGCAGTTTGTGAGGCTTTCCGCCGTCGTTGCGGCGGCTTCAGCCGCTCCGGCCGGGATGCCGCGATTCCCGGATCACATCCGCAACGACAACTGCTTGTCTCACGCAGAGCCGCAGAGGCGCAGAGTACTTCGATCGCGCGATGAAATACTCCGCGTCCTCCGCGGCTTTGCGTGAGAAAATTCTTTAGACCTTCCGCTTCTCCAGGTCCTTCAGCAGCACGCGGGCGGCGTTGCGGCCGGACGCGCCCATGATGCCGCCGCCGGGGTGCGTGCTGGCGCCCGTGAGGTACAGCCCCTTGAGGTGCGACCGGTAGTTCGCCATCCCCGCCATGGGCCGCAGGCCGAACATCTGGTCCAGGCTCATCTCCAGGTGCATCACGTTGCCGCGCGGCAGCCCCAGCTCGCGCTCCAGCGCCAGCGGATGCTGGAACATCCGCCCCACCACCTTGTCGCGCGTGCCCGGCGCGTACTTCTCGAAGGTATCGAGAATCCGGTCCGCCTCGCGCTCCGCGATGTCGTCCCAGTTCTGTCCGCCGCTGAGCTCGTACGGATAGTACTGCGCCCACAGCCACAGCACCTCGCCGCCCGGCGGCGCCAGCGAATCGTCCACGGCGCTGAACGACATGGCCACGATGGGGGGATCGCGCGTGGGCTCGCCGCGCAGGTAGTCGGCGTACGCGTCGCCGATCTGCCTGCGGTCGCGGCAGAGCAGCTGCAGCGCCACCCGCGCGTCGCGCCCCCGCGACGCCGTGTACGAAATGGGCTCCCGGAGCGCCAGCCGCAGCACCGCGCCGAACCCGTTGCCCACGCGCACCCGGTCGATGCCGTCCGGCCGGTGCGCCTCGGGCAGCAGCCGATGCAGCGTCTCCTGCACGTGCGCCCCGCTGAGCACCGCGCGGGCCGTGCAGGCGCCCTCCGCCGTCTCGATCCCGATGGCCCGCTTTCCCTCCACGACGATGCGCTCCACGGGCGCGCCCACGTGCACGGAGCCGCCGTGCGCCTGGATGTGCCGCGCCAGCGCCTGCGTGAGCATGCCGCTGCCGCCCCGCGGCCGCGCGATGCCGCCTTCGTGGTAGAGCGGCTGCCACAGGAGGAACGGCGCCGTGAGCGGCTCGTGGGGCGGAGGACCGCTCTGCGCGGCCATCCACACCAGCGGCGTCTTGACCTTTTCCTCGCGAAAGTAGTGGTCCACCACCTCGCCGTACGGGCTCAGGATGGTCCGCAGGGCGCGCTTCCAGTCGCCCTGCACGGCCTTGCCCATGACGAACTTCTTGCCCAGCTCCCACGGGCTGGGCACGCTGAGGAACGCGTCCTTCACGGCGCGCGCGAACGGACGCCAGTCGTCCAGCAGGCGCTTGTAGGCCTCGCCCTCGCCGGGAAAGAGCGTGTCGATGCCGTGCGCCGTGCGGTCCTCGTCGCGGTGGATGAACAGCGCCGTGCCGTCCTCGTACGGGGCGAAGAAGAGCGGGTCCAGCTCCAGGTACTCCAGCCCGTGCCGCTCCAGCTCCAGCTCTCCCACGATGGGCGTGTTGCGGATGAGGATGTGCGCGCTGCCGCCCCAGTCAAAGCGGTAGCCCGGCACGATCTCCTCGGTGGAGACGGCTCCGCCCGC
Organism: Longimicrobium sp.; assembly: GCF_036280135.1. Taxonomy (GTDB): domain Bacteria; phylum Gemmatimonadota; class Gemmatimonadetes; order Longimicrobiales; family Longimicrobiaceae; genus Longimicrobium. Next base: position 1,355 of record NZ_DASURI010000725.1, on the reverse strand, counting down.
GATGCGCCGCCGCTCGAACACGCGCACGCGGTAGCCCGCCTGCGCCAGGTACGCGCCCGCGATGAGCGCGTTGTGCCCCGCGCCCACGATGGCGACGTCGCAGTCCGTGGATCGTCTCATTCCAAAGCCGGAAGAAAAAGAAGTTTCACACGGCACTTCGTGAACGGAGTCAACGGTAACGGATCAAAAAAACCGTTCACGCAGTGCCGTTCGCGAAGCGCCGTGTGAGAATGCAGTTCAGGTGCGTCACGAAGCCAGGCCGGCGCGCGCGGCGGCGGTCACGGCCTTCTTCGCGGGGAACAGGAACAGCGTGAGCCCCTGTACGCACAGCAGCGTCGTCGCCAGGAAGAACGTGGCCTCCTCCAGCGGCAGCGAGCCAAAGCGCACGCCCAGCGTCTGGGTCTTGGAGATGTGCCAGATGCCCAGGTGAATGGCGATGGCATCCGCCACCCACAGGTACGCCGTCGGCACGGCGATGCCCAGGATGAACGCGCGCGGCGCCGCGGCGATCCGCCCCGCGATCAGCGCCCACTGCGCGGCCAGCACGGGCGCGGCCCAGGCCAGGATCATCCCCATGTACGTTCCCTCGCGCCGCTGCAGCAGCCACACGCCGAGAAGCGCCAGCAGGGCGTACACGGCCGTCCCGCTCCAGCGCATCGTCGCGGACGGCGGGGCGGCGTCCGACAGGTCCGGCGGCACCAGGCGGTAGAACCACAGGCCGGCCAGCAGCGGCTGCAGGACGAAGAACATGTACTCCTCGATGGGGATCAGCCCGATGGTCCCCATCACCCGCTCCGGGCCGTAGCCCCACACGCCGCGGCGGATGAGCTCGGTGTCCCACGGCGTCGTGTAGACGAGCGCGATCAGGACCACGCCGACCAGCGACGGCAGCGCGCGCGCGCCCAGCCGCCGCAGGCTCCCGCGCGACGCGAGCGCCACCAGGAACAGCGGCGGGAGGATGAAGACCAGGTGGAACTGGAGATACGTCATCAGGCCGCCGACGCCGTCGCGGGAAGGGGGGCACGGTGCGTGGGCCGCGGCACCACGCGCTCCAGCACCTTGGCGCTGCTCAGCACGCCGGGCACGCCGCCGCCCGGGTGCGTGCCCGCGCCGCAGAGATAAAGCCCCTTGATCGGCGTGCGATAGCGCGCCCAGCCGGGCAAAGGGCGGAGAAAGAAAAGTTGATCCAACGTCAATTCACCTTGAAAAATGTTTCCTTCAGTAAGCCCGAACTCTTGCTCCAAGTCCCAAGGGGTGACTACCTGCCGATGGAGAATGATGTCTCTTAGATTGGGAGCATACTCGGAAAGTGTGTCGATCACCGCGTCGCCAAATTCCTTCCTTTTGTCGGGCCA
>NZ_DASURI010000724.1:0-17020 GCF_036280135.1 Longimicrobium sp. | reverse complement strand
CGGGGGGCACGGCCGTCCCCCAGCCGGAGCGAATGAATTCGCCGCTGGAAAGGCACGAAGTCCGCCTTCGCGGACTGTCCCAGCGCGGGCCAGCGGACGTGCACCGGCGCGGCCTTCGATGGCGTAAACGCTGCCATCGGGCACAAAGACGGCGCGCGGCAGGAGCTGTCGGCGAAGGCCGACATCGCGTTGCCAGAGCCGCGGATTCATTCGCCGTGGCTGGGGCTCAGCCGCGCCGTGATCCGCCGCGCCTGCTCCGCTCAACCGGCTGCTCCGTCGATCATCGATCCGCCCGTCATCGTTCCTGCTGATTGATCCTGATCCGCCGATCTGCACCGTTGCCGTTGATGCTGATCGCCGATCCGACCGCGCCGCTGATCGACTGCTCCGCTGAATGGATCCGCCGATTGATTGCTCCGCCGATCGTTTGATCCGCCGATCCGACCTCGCTGATCGCCGGATCCCGCTCCTTCGCCGCGTGCTGGCCTGCGCACCGCCGGGCCGCCATCGCCCGGCGCTGCCGTTTGCAGCGCACTGACCGACATACCCGAATGACCCGCAAGCGAATTTCCGCGTTCCTGGGGCTGGCGATGCTCGCCGCGCCGGCCCTGCACGCCCAGGCGCAGCCGCAGGACAGCGTTCCCCTCACGCTGGACCAGGCGCTGCGCACCGCCCAGGAGAACAACCCCACCTACCGCCGCGCGCTCACCGAGGTAGGCACGGCCGAGGCCGGCATTCGCCGCGCGCGGGGCGCGTTCCTGCCCGGCGCGCAGCTGCGGCTGAGCGCCAACGGCAGCTACAGCCGCGTGTTCACGGGCCAGGGCCAGTACGGCGAGCCCGTGGAGCGCGACGACGCCCTGGAGCTCAAGAGCAGCAGCTCGTCGCAGTCGCTGTCGCTGGGCTCGCTCACCCTGTTTGACGGCGGCGCGCGCCTGCGCGACCTGCGCGCGGCCCGCGAGGGCGCCGGTGCCACGGAAGCCCGCGTGGGCGCGGCCGAGATCACCGTGCGCGGCGACGTGAGCCGGCGCTACTGGGAGGCCGTGCGCGCCGACCGCGTCATCCGGCTGGAGGAGCAGCTGCTGGCCAGCGCCCGCGACCGCCTGGAGGTTACCCGCGCCCTGGTGCGCGTAGGCGTGCGCGGCCCCATCGACGTGCTGGGCGCCGAGGTCACCGTGGCCGAGCAGGAGCAGGCCCTGGAGCTGGCCCGCGGCAACGCCCGCAAGGCGCAGCTGGACCTGCGCCAGGCCATGGGCGTCATCCAGGGCGGCTGGCTGCGGCTCACGGACGAGCCCGTCGCCATGTTCGACCCCGCCGCCCTGGACGCCGACGCGCTCGTGCAGCGCGCCCTGGCCAGCCACCCTCGCATTGCCCGCGTGGACGCCGTGCGCCGCCAGACGGACCACCAGGTGGCGAGCGCCCGCGCCGCCCGCTGGCCCCGCTTTGGTGTGAGCGCCAACCTGGGCCGCAGCCAGCGCTTTTCCAACTACGCCGGCTTCCTGGAGCCCAACCCCCTGGACCAGAGCCTCGGGCTGAGCTTTGACCTGACCGTCCCGCTCTTCAACGGCTACCAGACGTCGTACCAGATCCAGGCGGCCCGGGCCAACCGTGACGCCGCCACGGAGGACGCCCGCGGCGAGCGCCTGGCCGTGGAGCGCGAGGTGCGCGGCGCCGTGGTGGACCTGGACAACGCGTACCGCGCGGCCGTGAACGCCGACCGCGCCCTGGGGCTCAACCGCCGCCGGCTGGAGCTGGCCCAGCAGCAGTACCGCGTGGGCGCGCTCACCCTCACGGACCTGACGGACGCCGTAGAGCGCGCCGCCCGCGCGGAGCGTGACGCCCTGCGCACCCGCTTTGACTTCGCCACGGCGCTCGCCACGCTGGAGGAGCGGCTGGGCGGGCCCGTGCGCCCCTGACCCGCCGCGCCTGAACCCCGAGCCGGACTGCCCATGTCGCTCCCCCGCGTCGCCATCGCGCGCCCCGTGGCCGTCGCCATGTTCTTCCTGGGCGTCGTGTTCCTGGGCGTGCTCTCCTTTGTGCGCCTGCCCATCGACCTGCTGCCGGACGTGGCGTACCCGCGCCTGGTGGTCTACACGACGGACGCGGGCGCCGCCCCGGCCGAGGTGGAGCGGTTCATCACCGAGCCGGTGGAGCAGGCCGTGAGCACCGTCCCCGGCGTGCAGGGGGTGGAGAGCGTGACCCGCGAGGGCGCGTCGCTCGTGACGGCGCGGTTCGCGTGGGGCACGGACATGGAGTTCGCGGCCCTCAACGTCCGCGAAAAGCTGGACAACATCCGCGACCAGCTGCCGGAGCTGGCCGCGCGTCCCGTCGTGCTGCGCACGGACCCGCGCAGCGAGCCCGTGATGGCGCTGGCCGTGGCGGGCGGGCGGGACCTGCCGGGGCTCAAGGAACTGGCGGACCTGGTGTTCAAGCGCCGGCTGGAGCAGATCGACGGCGTGGCCCTGGCCCAGGTGACGGGCGGCGTGGAGCGCGAGATCCACGTGGACGTGGACCCGCGCGCGCTGGAAAGCTTCGGCCTGACGGTGCAGGACGTGTCGGCGTCGCTCAGCGCGGCCAACGCGCAGGCGCCCGGCGGCACCATCCGCCGCGGCCGCTACCGCTACTCGCTGCGCACCCTGGGCGAGCTGCAGGGCGTGGACGAGATCGCCGCCGTGCCCGTGCGCAAGGCCGGCGCGGCGCCGGATTCCACGGGCGCACGCGTGCTGCTGCGCGACGTGGCGGCCGTCACGGACGGCTTCCAGGAGCGCGAGTCGCTGGCCCGCTACAACGGGCAGGAGTCCGTGGGGCTGCTGGTGTACAAGAACGCGGACGCCAACACCGTCCGCGTGGCCCGCGAGGTGGAGCGCACGCTGGCGCAGCTGCGGCGCGAGTACCCCGACGTGCAGCTGCAGGTGGCCATGAGCCAGGCGGGCTTCATCTCCAGCGCCCTGGCCAACGTGGTCCAGGAGGTCATCCTGGGCGGCATCCTGGCCTTCCTGGTCCTCTTTCTCTTCCTCCGCGAGGCGCGCTACCCCGTCGCCATCGCCCTGGCCATCCCCATCTCCCTCATCGCCACCTTCGCGCTCATGCACGCGACGGGGGTGTCGCTCAACATCCTGTCGCTGGGCGGCATGGCCCTGGGCGTGGGCATGCTGATGGACAACTCCATCGTCGTGCTGGAGAACGTCTTTCGCCACCGCGAGCTGGGGCTGCGGGCGCGCATGGCCGCCGCCGTGGGGGCCGAGGAGGTGCAGCGCGCCATCACGGCGTCTACGCTCACGACCATCGCCGTGTTCGGGCCCATCGTCTACGTGGAAGGGGTGGCGGGCGAGCTGCTGGGCGCCTTGGCCATGACGGTCGCGTACTCGCTGCTGTGCTCCATCCTCGTGGCCATCACCCTGCTGCCGGCCATGGCCGCGCGCTGGGACGGCGAGACCAAGGCGGCGCCGGCCGGGCGCATCACCCGGGTGTTCACGCCCCTGCTGGACGCGTTCGACCGCGGGTTCGCGCGCTTCGCCGCGTTCTACGAGGCCACGCTGGAAAAAGCCATGCGCCACCGCGCGCGCACCATGGGCGTGGCGTTCGGCCTGCTGGCCCTGGGGCTGCTGGTGGGATGGTCCCTGCCGCGCGGCGTGCTGCCCGAGGTGGACCAGGGGCAGTTCCGCCTGCGGATGGAGCTGCCGCAGGGCACGCCCCTGGAGCGCACGGCGGACGAGACGTCCAAGCTGGAGCGGCTGCTGGACGCCGACCCCGCCGTGGAGGCCGTCTTTACCCGCGTGGGCCGGCAGGTGGCCGCCGCGGGGATGGACGACCGCGAGAGCGGGCTCAACACGGCCATGCTGGAGGTGCGGCTGAAGGACGACGCGTCCACGGCGGAGATCCTGGAGCGCCTGCGCCCGGGGCTGGCCGGCTTTCCCGCGGGCTCGGTGACGGTGGAGGCGGGGCAGGCCACGGCGCTGGGCCGGCTGATGGGCGGCGGCGAGGCGGACCTGGCCGTGCGCGTGCGCGGCGAGCGCCTGGACGAGGCCCTGGCCTACGCCACGGCCGCGCAGCGCCGCCTTGCCACGGAGCCCACGCTGGCCAACGTGCGCGTGGGGACGGAGATGGGCCAGCCGGAGATGCGGGTGGAGATCGACCGCGAGCGGGCCGCGGCGTTCGGCGTGGACCCCGCCAAGGTCGCGGGCACCGTGCAGGACTACATGCAGGGCGAAAAGGCCACGGACCTGGTGGAGTTCGACCGCAAGGTGCCCATCGTGGTCCGCCTTCCCGAAGAGGCGCGCCGCTCCGCGCAGACGCTGGAGCAGCTCACGGTGGACGGCGTGCCCCTGCGCGAGCTCGTCCGCGTGTACGACGCCGCCGGCCCGTCGGAGATCCGGCGCATCGACCAGAGCCGCGTGGTGACCGTGCACGCCGACGTGGCGGACGGCGGCGTGGACGCGGCCGTGGGGCGGGTGCAGGCCGCCCTGTCCGCCACCCCCGTGCCGCACGGGCTGCGGGTGGAGATCGGCGGCGAGAACGAGGAGATGCGCAAGGGCTTTCGCGACCTGGCGTTCGCCTTCGTCCTGGCCCTGCTGCTCGTCTACATGCTGCTGGCGGCGGAGTTCGAGTCGCTGCTGCTGCCCTTCATCGTCCTGCTGGCCGTGCCCCTGGCGGCCGTGGGCGCCACCCTGGCCCTGTGGATCACGGGCGCGGGGCTCAACACCATGTCGCTCATCGGGATGGTGATCCTGGTGGGCATCGTGGACAACGACGCCGTCGTCAAGGTGGACTTCATCAACCAGGCGCGGCGCGAGGGGATGAGCCGCCGCGAGGCCATCTTCGCCGCCGGCCACGCGCGCATGCGGCCCATCGTGATGAACACCATCACGGCCATGCTGGGCCTGCTGCCCATGGCGATGGCCATCGGCCCCGGCGCGGAGCTGCAGGCGCCCCTGGCCATCGCCGTCTTCGGCGGCCTGCTCTCGGCCACGGCGCTCACCCTCGTCGTCATCCCCGTCGCGTACGACGTGCTGGACGAGGCCGGCGAGCGCATCCGCGCCTGGCTGCGCCGCCCCGCCACCCCCCAGCCCGAGCCCGAGATCCCCGTCCCCGCCGGCTTGGCCGCGGGGGACTGAGCGCCGAACCCGGAACCGATGCCTTCGATGCGGAACCTGTGGCGGGCGGGCACCTGTGGCGCGCTGGGGATGGCCCTCGCGGCCTGCGGCGGCGAGGCGGGCGCTCCCGGCAGCGTCGCGCGGGATAGCGCCGGCGTGCGCATCGTCCAGAACGACCGCCCCGCGTGGAAGGACGGCGCCGGGTGGACGGTGGGCGACGCGCCCTCGCTGGACGTCGGCGTGGTGGACGGTGAGGCCGCGTACCAGCTGGACGACGTGCGCGCCGTGGCCCGGCTGGCGGACGGGCGCATCCTCGTGGCCAACGGGGGAAGCCGCGAGCTGCGGATCTTTGGCGCGGACGGGCGGCACGCGCGCACGCTGGGGCGGGAGGGCGGCGGCCCGGGCGAGTTCCAGCGCCTGTCGTGGGCCGGCGCGGCACCGGGTGACACCCTGCTGGCGTGGGATTCCGACGCCCGGCGCCTGACCGTCTTTGCCCCCGGCGGCGCGCTCGTCCGCACCGTCACGCCGCAGGGGCCCGGCGGGGAATCGCCCTCCGTCCGCGGCGTCCTCACGGACGGGACCCTCGTCTCCACGGGCGGGTTTGCCCCCGGCGGCTTTCGCATGGGCGAGCAGCGCGACACGGTGCGCTACCACCTCTTTGGCGCGGATGGACGCGTGCGCGGCGGGCTGGGGCCCTATGCCGGCATGGAGGCGTTCGCCATGGAGGCGACGGCGTCATGCTGAAGGAGGCGGTGGTATTCGGGCGCGAGGTGCTGGTGCGCCCGGCCGGTGACGCGGTGGTGGTGGCCGACAACGACCGCTACGAGATCCGATTCGTGTCTCCCGACGGAGCCCTGCGCCGCGTCGTCCGGCGGGCGCACACGCCCGTGCGCGCGCAGGCCGCGGACGTGGAGGCGTTCTTCGCGGCGCGTGACGCCGACATGCCCGGGCTTCCCCCCGAGGTGGTGGCCAGCCTGCAGCGCATGCGGGCGCGGCAGCGCGAAGCGCTTCCCCGCCGCGAGACCTTCCCCGCCTTTGCGGACGCGCGCGTGGACGCGGTGGATAACCTGTGGGTAGAGGAGTATCGCCGCCCCGCGGACGAGCAGCCGCGCTGGTCCGTCTTCGACCCCGAAGGCCGCTGGCTGGGCACGGTCGAGACGCCCGCGGGGCTGGCCGTGCACCAGATCGGCCCGGACTGGATCCTGGGCGTGCAGAAGGACGCGCTGGAGGTGGAGCACGTGCGGATGTATCCCCTCGTCAAACCCGGCCGCTGAGGCATCGGCCATGATCCGCTTCTCCATCCGCGGCCCCGTTGCGGTCGCGATGTTCGCCCTGGCAGGGGCGTGCGGAGAGGCGGACGAGGCGGAGCCGCCGGTTCAGCCGGTGGCGGCCACGGCGGAGCCGATCTCGACCCTGGATGACGGCACGGAGCCCGTGCTGGCCCGTCCGCTCTCCGTCGATCGGGCACCGGATGACGGATTCGTGATTCCCGACCGCTCGCACCGAGACCTGAAGCTGTACGGCGCGGACGGCCGCCGCACGGGAACAGTCGGGCGCGCGGGTGGCGGGCCCGGCGAGTTCGCGGCGCTCACCTCCGGGGGCGTGTTCCGCGACAGCGTCTACGGGTTCGACATGGTCGCCGGGCGGCTGTACCTGTTCGGCGGGGACGGGCGGGCCGCGCGTTCCGTCCCGGTGCCGCAGGGAACGTGGAGCGTGCGGGCCGTCGACGATTCGCTGTTCCTCGTCGTCCGCTCCGTCGCGCCCGCTCGTCGTGACGCGCTCGTGCTGATGCGGCCGGACGGAAGCGTGCGCGGCAGCTTCTTCGATGCGTCCCGGTTCGTCGGCCGCAATCCGGAGCTGGCGCAGCTCGCGGCCGTCGTGGCGGATGCGCGCGACGGGACGGTGTTCGCTGGTGTCTTTGGCGTGGATACGCTCTACGCGTTCGACTACGCGGGCCGGCAGACGGGCGCCTCGTCCATCGACCGGGACGAACCGCTGCCATCCTTCCGGGAACTAGCGGCGGAGAACGGCGGACGGCTGCGGCGCGCGGGGGGCGGCTGGGTCATCGACGGCGCGGAGGTGCTGATCGCGCTCACGGCGCTCGACGATCGCCGGGCCGTCCTGCACGTGCAGCGCTTCGACGCCGAGACGGGGCTGGACCGCGTGGAGGGCGGGCGCCTTCTCCTTTTCGACCTGGATCGCCGCGGTACGCCACGCCTGCGCGGCCGGGCTGCTCCGGTCGCCGGGCTGATGGGCCGGGACCGTGACGGCCAGCCGCTCCTGCTGGGCTATGCACCGGGCAACGCTGACCAGTACGTCGTCCAACGGCTCCTCTGGGCGCCCCCAACTGGCGACCGTCCGAGATGAACCGGCGCATCGGGACGCTCTGCCTCGCAAGCCTGCTGCTGGTGACTGGATGCGATACCAGCGTCAGCCGGGCGGCGCCTCCGACGCCGCCCACGCGGGCGAGAGTCGCCCGCGTGGATACGATCCGGGGCAGCCTCGCGGACTCCGCTCGCGCTCTGCTCATTGATTCGGAACACGGTCAGCAACCAGCGGTGCTTCTGGCCCTTGGGGCGTCCGACGTGGGTACCTGCGAAGATCTGGGCCGCCAGGCACGCGAGCTTCAGCGCTGGGCCGACCGCAGGAACCTGCGCTTCATCGTTTGGGTCGAGCAGGACTCCGCGGACGTTCTCGACATGTTCCTGCGCCGGGAGCGCATCCGCCCGGTGTCGGTGATCCGCTCCGCGTCGCTGCTGGTCAGTGGGAACCAGCAGGCGACCGCCACACCGGCCGCGTTTCTTGTCCAGCCGGACGGCACCGTTCAGGGCACGGCGCACCCGGACCGGGTTTCCAACGTCCGCACCCGTTCGTTCGCCGATGAGCTGGAGGCGCTGCTGCCCGGGTTTCGCGGGCGGAACACTGCCTCCCGTTGAGCCGGTCCGCCTCGCGCCGTTCGGTCGAACGGAATGCGACGAGCGGCGGACCGGACCCGTTTCCGGAGCAACGCCATGGCAGTCCGCACACGCAGACGGCTGATCGGCCGCGTGGGGTTCTCCTCGCTCGCCCTCCTGACGCTGTTCCAGGCCGGGAGCGCGGACACGCAGGTAACGCAGGAGCCGCAGCAGTGCTTTCGCTACATCGATGAGCCGGTGACCGCGTGCAGCACCTGTGCGAGCCTGTGCTACGGCAAGGGATACAAGTGCTGCGGGGTCATCATCATCCAGACGTGACGCGACGTGGTCTGGCTTATCCCGTCGGCTGCGGCGGGATGAGCCGACGTCGAAGAAACGAATGGTCGGGGCGAAGTGAAGCTGCCCTGTCGAATCGACTGCTTACCAGGAGCCCGTCAGCCCGCAGATGATCCGCTTCTCCATCCGCCGCCCCGTGGCCGTGGCCATGCTCTACGGCGCGCTCGCCCTGCTGGGCGTGGCGTCGTGGCTCAGCGTGCCCGTGGAGCTGCTCCCCGACACGGAGCTGCCGCGGCTGCGCATCACCGCCGTGTGGCCGGGCGCCTCGCCCGAGGTGACGGAGGCGTTCCTCACGTCTCCCATCGAGGCCGCCGTGCAGCAGGTGCGCGGCGTGGAGAAGGTCACGTCCACCTCCGAGGAGGAGCGGGGGGTGATCGAGGTGGAGTTCGGCCGCGACGCCGATCTCGACTTCGCGCGGCTGGAGCTGGGAGAGCAGCTGGCCGCCCTGGACGAGCAGCTGCCCGAGGGCGCCCTGCGCCCCGTCGTGGAGCCGTACGTCCCCGAGGAGTTCCAGGAGCAGAACCAGCCGTTCCTGCGCTACACCCTCACGGGCCCGCTCACGACGGAGGCCCTGCGCACGGTGCTGGACGAAACCGTGGCGCCCGAGCTGCGCCAGGTGGAGGGCGTGGCCGACGTGCAGGCGTTCGGCGGGCGCGACCGGGTGCTGGAGGTGGCGCTGGACGAGCGCAAGATCCTGGCGCTGGGCCTTACGCCCGACGCCGTCCGGCAAAAGGTAGGGCAGCTGGAGGACGTCCGCGAGGCCGGCCGCGTGCGCCGCGGGGGGATGGAGTACGCCCTGGCCGTGCGCGAGTACGCCGGCAGCCCCGACCGCATCCGCCAGCTCCCCCTGCTCACGGACAAGGGCCGCGTCGTGCGGCTGCAGGACGTGGCCGTCGTCCGCGACACGTACGAGGAGCCGCGCCGCTTCTACCGCATCGACGGGCAGCCCGCCGTCTCGTTCCAGGTGGTGCGGGAGATCGGCACCAACGTCGTCCGCGTGTCCGACGGCGTAAAGGCGCGGATGGCCCAGGTGGAGCGCAGCCTGCCGCCCGGCGGCCGGATCCTCCTGGACGCGGACGAGAGCGAGGGCGTGCGCACCCAGCTCACGGACCTGCGGGGCCGCGCCCTGTCGTCGGCGCTCATCGTGTTCGCCGTCCTCTTCTTCTTCCTGCGCTCGTTCCGCTCGGCGGCCATCGTCTTCGCCAGCATCGCCTTCGCGGCGCTCATCACGCTCAACCTCATCTACTTTGGCGGGCTCACGCTCAACGTGCTCACGCTGATGGGGCTGGCGATGGGCTTCGGGCTCATCATCGACAACGCCGTCGTGGTGCTGGAGAACGTGTACCGCCACGCCCGCACGGCGCCGGATGCGGAGACGGCGGCGGAGCGGGGTGCGCGGGAGATGGTGCTCCCCGTGCTGGCGGCCACGCTCACCACCATCATCGTCTTCATCCCGTTCGTCTACCTGCAGGGCGAGGTGCGGCTCTTCTACGTGCCGCTGGCCGTCGTCGTGGGCTTCACGAACCTGGCGTCGCTCTTCGTCACCTTCTCCTTCACGCCGGCGCTGGCGGGGCGGCTGCTGGGAAGCCGGGTGGAGAAGATCCGGCTGCAGGCCCGTCGCGCGCGGCCGCCCTGGTACGAGCGGCTGTACGCCGGGATGGTGGGCGGCACCCTGCGCTGGCCGTGGATGGCCGTCATCGTCTCGCTCCTGGCGCTGGGCGGGTCGGCGCACCTGTTCAACAAGTTCGTCACGCGCGGCACCGTCTGGCGGCCGTGGTACGACCAGGAGTCGTACATCCAGATCAGCTTCAGCCTGCCCCGCGGCGAGGAGCTGGAGCGCACGGACCAGCTGGTGCGCTTCTTCGAGCAGCGGCTGGGGCAGATGCCCGAGGTGGCGCGGTTCACCACCAACGTGTACGCGCAGGCCGCGCAGATGAAGGTGGAGTTCCCCGACTCGCTGCAGGACACGGCCGTCCCTGTCTCCATCAAGGAGCAGATGGAGGCGTACAGCCACCAGTACGGCGGGGCCGAGGTGCGGGTCACCGGGTACGGCCCCTCGTTCTACGGCGGGGGCGGGTCGCCCCCCAACTACAGCATCCAGGTGCTGGGCTACAACTACGAGAAGGTGCGCGAGATCGCCGACGACCTGGGCCGTCGCCTGCAGCAGTTCTCGCGCATCCAGGACGTGGACACCAACTCCGACGGCGCCTGGTACCAGCGCGACAAGGCCACGGAGGTCGTGCTTCGCGTGGACCGTCCCGCCCTGGCCGCCCACGGGATCAGCGCCCGCGAGGTGGTGAACCGGGTGGGCGCCGCCGTGGGCCGCAACGGCTCGCGGGGCCGCCTGCGCGTGGGCGACGAGGAGGTGGCGTTCAGCGTGGCCCTGGACGGGCATCGGACCATGGACGTGCAGCAGCTGCGGCAGCTGCTCATCCCCGGTCCCGGCGGCGGCGCCGTGCGGCTGGCGGACGTGGCCCGGGTGGACGAGCGCGAGGTGCTCAGCCGCATCGTCCGCGAAGACCAGCAGTACCAGCGCACGGTGAGCTACGAGTTCCGCGGCCCCACCAAGCTGGGCGACAAGGTGCACGAGGCCGTGATGAAGGCCACGCGCCTTCCCGCCGGCTACACCCTCGTGGGCCGCGAGGAATGGAAGTGGGGCGACGACGAAAAGGCGCAGATCTACGGCGTGCTGGCCGTGTCGCTCATCCTCGTCTTCATGGTGACGGCGGCGCTCTTCGAATCCATCCGCCAGCCCCTGTGCGTGCTGCTGACGGTGCCCATGGCGCTCATCGGCGTGTTCCTCGTCTTTTTCTTCACGGGGGCCAGCTTCAGCCGCGAGGCGTTCATCGGCGTGATCATGATGGGCGGCGTGGTGACCAACAACGCCACGCTGCTGGTGGATCACCTCAACCACGTGCGGCGCGAGGCGGGGCTGTCCCTGCGCGACGCCATCCTGCGCGGCACGCTGGAGCGCGTCCGGCCGATTTTGATGACGAGCGCCGTCACCATCCTGGGCCTGCTGCCGCTGGTGGTGATGAGCGAGGCGGCGGATGCCAACATCTGGAACGCGCTGGGCTACGCGCTGCTGGGCGGCCTGGGCAGCTCCACGATCCTCGTGCTGACGGTGACGCCCGCCCTGTACCTCCTCTTCGAGCGCGGCCCCGAGCGCAGGCGCCTGGCCCGCGAGGCCGCCGCGTCCACCGACCAGCCGATTTCCGCGCTGGAGCCGGCGCCGGCCTGAGGCGAGTTTCCTCGGCACCCCCGTTTCGATGCATCGCCATGGCAGATGCGTCATCCTGAGGAGCCGCCGCGCGATGCTGCCTGGGCGCGATCTCTGGCGGCGACGAAGGATCTTGTATCCGAACCACGGGGCCAATTCCGCGCGCGGAGCAGGCCCTTCGCGTCGTCCATCGCTTCACTGTCGCGGATCACGAAGGGACCCCGAAACGCGTCGTTGATCCGCGTCGCCCATCCTGCCGAAACAAATCGCCCTCCCCGCTCGTTCTTCCGCGGGCCCGATCCTCTCCCGGGCGCGGAAACCCCTTGTCCCTGAACGACATGGAATCCCCAGAGCTCGACCTCGCCACCTGCGAGTACGACGTCCAGCGCAAGCAATCGGCGGAGCAGCGCCGCGCCCGCCTGCTGGGAGCGCTGGCCCTCGAAGAAGCGCGGCTGAACGACCTTGCCCGGCAGCTGCGGATCGAGGAGGAGGACGTGGAGCGGCTGGAGGGGATGAGCCTGGCCGCGTTCGTCGCCACCCTGCGTGGAATCAAGGACGAGCGGCTCAAGGCGGAGCGCGCGGAGTACGTGGCGGCCAAGCTGCGCTACGACGAGTGCGCCGCCGCCCTCGAAGCCCTGCGGACGCAGGTGGCGGACGTGGGCCGGGAGGTGGACGGCCTGCGGGGCGCGGAAACGCGGTACGAGGCCGCCCTGGCCGCGCGCGAGCAGCAGGTGCTCGCCTCCGGTTCGGCCGTCCGGGAACAGGTGATGGACGTCGCCCGGCGAATCGGGGTGGAGCGCGCCCGCATCCACGAGCTGGACGAGGCGGCGAACGCGGCCAACGAGACCATCCAGGCGCTCAAGGCCGTGCACGAGTCGCTGGGCAGCGCGGCCAGCTGGGGGGCGTGGGATACGTGGGGCGGCGGCGGACTCATCAGCACGTCCATCAAGCACGACCACATCGACAAGGCGCGCCGGTCTGCCGGCGTCGCGCGGCAAAGGCTGCAGCGGCTCAACATCGAGCTGGCGGACGTGGGGCTGGCCGGCGGCGGGCTGGACGTGCAGATGGGCGACTTCCTGTCGTTCGCCGACTACTTCCTGGACGGGTTCTGGGCGGACCTTGCCGTCCAGAACCGGATCGAGGGCGCACAGGCGCGCGTCCTCGACACGGGCAAGCAGGTGGTCGCGCTCCGCACCCGCCTGCGCGAGGACCAGCACCGCGCCACCAGGCAGATCGAGCAGCTGGAGGACGAGCGCCGCACCCTGATCCGCACCGCATCGGTGGAGACGACGTAGCAATGACGACGACGGATACGGATCTGCCGCGCCTGCGCGAGGACGTGGCGCGCAAGTCCGCGCTCGCGCAGCGCCTGCAGGCCGTGCGCACGTCGCTCGCGGCCGAGCAGGGCCGCCGCAAGCGCCTGGCGGAGCGGCTGCGGGCTGAAAAGGAGGACCTGGACCGGCTGGAGGGAATGAGCCTGTCCGCGTTCCTCGCCACGCTCACCGGCAGCCGGGGAGAGCGGACGGAGCGCGAGCGGCAGGAGTACCTCGCGGCCAAGCTGGCGTACGACTCGTGGGCGGCCGGCGTGGCCGCGCTGAGCGAGCAGGAGGGCGAGATCCAGGCGGAGCTCGCGGCCTTGCGCGACGCGGAGGCGCGCTACGAGGCCGCGCTGGCGGGGCGGGAGCGCGAGCGCGTGGCCCGGGGCGGGGAAGGCGCCGCGCGGCTGTTCGCCCTCGCGACGGAGCTGGGTGATGCGCGCGCCGCGGCCCGCGAACTGGACGAGGCCGCCAACGCCGCCTCCGCGGCCGGCAAGGCGCTGGACGAGCTGATCCGCCTGCTGGACGAAGCCGAGGAGCTGAACCGCGCGGACTTCGTGCGCGACGACCACTACACCACCGCGCGCAAGCACGAGCGGCTGGGCGAGGCGCGTTCCGCCGCGGGCTTCGCGGGGCAAAAGCTGCAGCGCCTGCGCACCGAGCTGTCCGACGTGCGGGTGCAGGGCGGGGGACTGGCGGTGGACGTGGGCGAGGCGCTGTCGTTCGCCGACTACTTCATGGACGGCCTCTTCGTCGACTGGATCGTGCAGCGGCGCATCGAGCAGGCGCGCGAGCGGGCCGGCCGCACGCGGGGACAGGTGCGCTCGCTCACCATCGACCTGCGCGCGCGGGCGTCCAGGGCGCAGGAGCACGCCGGCCGCCTGGAAGCCGAGCGCCGCGCCCTGCTGGAAAGCGAGTGACGTACCTTCGTACTCCGCACCTTCGTACCGAACGAACGCGGCCCCGGCTCGATGTGAGCCGGGGCCGCGTTTGCTCCGTCGCCGCGAAAGCCGCGAAAGCCGCGATCAGGCGGCGGTCGTCTCGCTCTGCACGGGGGCAGCCTGCGCCGGGGCGGCGGTGGCCGCGGGCACCTGCGCGGGCGCGGCGGGCGCCTGGGTCAGGTAGTTCTGCTGGGCGTTGGCCTGGATGCTCTGCTCGTCCATGCCGTTCAGGGCGCGCTTGAAGTCGCGGATGCCCTTGCCCATTCCGCCGGCGAGCTCCGGCAGGCGCTTGGCCCCGAACAGGAGCAGCAGCACGCCGAAGATCAGGACCAGCTCGCCAAAACCAAGACCGAACGGCATGTTGACCTCCAGGTCGGGAAAGAAAAAACCGCGGTAGACCGCGTCGAGAGTTCGTCTACAGTTCGACGGTACGCATCGCTCGTGCCGTGAACGCTCTGCAAGATAATGCCGAAGGCCGCCTGCCACAACGGGTTAACCGAATCTTCAGCAAACGGCGAAGCCGTTGTGGGGCACAGCCTTACAGCGCTTCCTCCCACGCGTTGAGGATTTCCCCGCGCACGCCGCTGTCCGTGGATCCCCCCTCAGGCCGGCTCCGCCGCGTCTGAACCCGCTGCACCGCCTGCGCTTGCGTGGCTGGCCGCGATGCTCCGTACGATACGGGCGGATCTCCTCGCGCGGATTGGTACGCCGCTCCGCCGCCGGAGTTCGCCGCGCGCGTCCGGTGCGGAATCGCCCCGTTCGCGTCAGCCCTGGCCGATGCTGGCCTCCAGGGACGCGATGGCGGCGCGCACCGCGGCCGGCAGTGGCGTCTTGCGGCCGGCGGCGTAGTCGTACGAAACCAGCAGGGCGCTCCCTTCGGCCGCCACGTCGCCCAGGGCGCGGCTCACCAGCCGGTACTCGTGCGTGAACCGGTCGTCGCCCACCTCCGTGGCCCGCGCGCCCACCACCACGGTGTCGGGGTAGACCACGGGGCGGCGGTAGCGTGCCTGCGTGCTGGCCAGGATGGGGCCGATCTGCATGGTCTCCGTCAACTCGCGGAACCCGATGCGCGACAGGTACGGGATGCGCGCGCTCTCGAAATAGGTGAAGTAGCGCGCGTGGTTCACGTGGCGAAAGTAGTCCATCTCCGCCCACGCCACGGGCCACTCCACCACGACGGGAAACTCCGCCCGCAGCCGCCGCTCCGCCTCGCTCGCCTCCACCGCTCCGTTCGCGTCCGTCATGCCCCCGTCCCGTCCAGCGACGCCGCCGCGCCCAGGCCCGCGGCCCGGCCCGTGGCCCACGCCCAGGAGAAGTTGTACCCGCCGATGGGCCCAAAGCAGTCCAGGATCTCGCCGCACAGGAATAGGCCCGGCGCCACGCGGCTCTCACCCGTGCGCGGGTCCACCTCGCCCAGCGGCACCCCGCCGCCCGTGACCTCCGCCTTCTTGTAGCCCTCGTCGCCCGTCCACGGCAGGCGGTAGCGCGCGAGCGCCTCCACCAGCCGGGCGCGCTCTTCGCGCCGCAGCTGCGACCGCGTGCGCTCCGGGTCCACGCCGCTCTCCTCCAGCAGCCGGTCCGCCAAGCGCTGCGGCAGCTGGCGCCGCACGAGCGATCCGATGGTGCCCGGTCCAGCCTCCAGCAGCAGCGCCTCCCATCCGCGCGCGTCCAGCGACGTCCACTGCGCGTAGACCGGCTGCCGCCGCGCCGGCTCCCACCCCGCCGAACGGACGGCCAGGTGCGACACGTTCAGCACCGTGGGCCCGCTGTATCCGCGGTGCGTAAAGAGAAATCCGCCGCGCGACTGCAGGCTTCCCTTCGGCAGCGGCGCGTCCAGCGTCACCTCCAGCGACACGCCGGCCAGCTCCGCGTGCACGGGTGGATTGGCCGTGAGCGGCGTGAGGGCAGCGTATGTCTCGTGCAGCCCATGCCCCAGCTGCCGCGCGATGCGGAACCCCGTGCCGTCGCTCCCCGTCGCCGGTACCGAAAGGCCACCCGTGGCCAGCACGACGGCCGCCGCGGCGATTTCCTCGCCGCCCTCCACCAGCACCTTCCACGGTTCCGTGCCTGAAGGCGGCCGCAGGCCCACGACCTTCGTGTCGAACCGCGTCTCCGCGCCCCGCCGGCGGGCCAGGGCGATGAGCCCGTCGCGGACGTCGCGCGCGCGGTTCGATTCCGGGAACAGCTTGCCCGTCTCCGGCTCCAGGGCGAGCGGGACGCCCACCTCGTCCTCGAAGAATCGGCGCTGCTCCGCCAGGGGCCAGGAGAGCAGCATCTTCTTGAGCGAGTTGCGCGACGATTCCGTGAAGTAGCGGTCCGCGCTCACCTCCGACGGCAGCACGTTGCACCGTCCGCCGCCGCTGATGAGGATCTTGCGGCCGCCGTCGCGCGTGCGCTCCACCAGCAGCGTGCGCCGTCCGCCGGCCGCCGCGAAGATCGCCGCCATCGTCCCCGCGGCCCCGGCCCCCACCACCACGATCGGCAGATCCGCGTCCGTCACGTTGCTCTCGTCTTTATATACGTGTGCGTGCGAAGCGGGGATGATAGCGAGGCGAGAAGCGTTCCGGAACGGCCATGGATGGAACAGCGGTTATGGGCGTGTCCCTCCGCTGCGCTCCGGGCCGGGCTGCGCGCGCCGTAGGGCACGATACAACTGTGCCCAACGGCGCCGAGCCCCCTGCGCATGCCGGCACGATACTGCTGTGCCGTCCTGCTCCGGGGTCTCGGCCCTGCGGGCGCGCATCCCTCACGCAACGGCGCCCGGTCCGCCGTCTCCGCGCGGACCCTCACCCCCCGGCCCCCTCTCCCGTACCGCACCCTCTCGCGCACGTTCGGGCCCGCGCGTGGTACGGGAGAGGGGGGAGTGGATCACACGAAGACCCCGGTATCCCCTGCTACCAGGCCCGTTACACCCCCTTGACCTCACCGTGTGCTCCGTGTATCATTGGGGCCCTTCGCGATCGGGGCCCCGAACGGTGCCCCGATCGCGATCCGGGGTTGACGCCGTCGGTACAGGCTGATATCCTTTAGGGCTGTCGCTTGAACGGACGGCGGGCGGTGCGGGAAGCGGAGTTCTGGATTTCCGCCTCTTGCTCGAAACGCCTAAGTGGTTTAGGTTGAAGGCGTTGCAAGAAAGTCGGCGGATGAAGAATTGGGAAACCTCTTCGCCGCCGCCCCTTGACCGGACAGGTCGAGGCTGATA